>NZ_QDKL01000003.1:0-300000 GCF_003346865.1 Halobacteriovorax vibrionivorans
TCGCGTGGTCAATGAAAAGGCACCTGGAACAGATTTTCAAACAGGCTTAAATGTAATGAAAGATAGTAATGGAAAGTTTATAAGTGGATGGAAACTAAGTAAGGCACAATTAAAGAATTTACTAGAACGAGGAAATATACAATGAAAGACAAAGTAATAATTGAATTTAGTAAAGAAGAAGCATTGGTTTTATTTGAGTACTTAGCACGGGTGAATAATGATGATGCACTTGAAAACACATTTTTAGATGAATCTGAAAAAAGAGTGATTTGGAATTTAGAAGCTAGTTTTGAAGAAAAATTAGTTGAACCATTCAAAAGTGATTACAATATGATTTTAAAAAGAGCTAGAAGTAAAATTCTATCAAAAATAAGTAATGATTAACACGCTAATTTTACATCGAAATGTAAATTTAATTAGGCTGTGCTTACATGTGCTTACATGTGCTTACATGTGCTTAATTGAATACTTAACTTGTTGAAATATTGGAGAATCTATCGAATCCTCCATAAAAAAGCCAGCTTGATAGCTGGCTTTTTTATTTTCTCTTTTTGCGAGTACGCGACACCTTTATGCAAAATAAGTAACTTAGTAGTTTAAAAAAGGCCGTATGCGCATAAAGCTACGTCACTTCATTCCTTTTTGCTATTTTTTTTATCTTCAAGCAAGATTCTTCGAGCTTTCTTTCAAATATTAACGGTATTGGTTTTAAGTAATTAGTGTAACTTGTGAGAATTGTATAAAGGTGCCGCGTACTTTAGATACATAAAATAAAATCTAGTGAATGATTTCAGATATGAGTTATAATTCATTGATGTCATTTACTTCTTCAATTTTTAAAAAATCTATATTCAGATATAAGATTTTGACGCTTATTCTTTTACGCCTATCTTTACCAGGTTATGCTGGTGTTAATGAAGCTTTCAATGTTTTAGATTTTGGATTGAAGTTGTTAACAACTCCTAGCGTAGGTCCAGATACAAATTATGTGGAACAGTTAAACAATAGAAGAAAGAAGCTAAGAGGGGATGTTGATATTACATTTAATTCTGAAACTATAAAGAATTGTAAAAGATTGAAGATGATAAGAATTAAGTCTTCTTATTCAAATAAGCCGTTAGTTAGTAATTCTGTTTATTGTGATATTGATTATAAAGTACTTACAGATGAGGTTTTATTCGCCGGAGGCAATGTTCTTTTTATCAATATGTTTTCAGACAAATGTGATATTTCAACATATCAAAGCTTTGCATATCGATGTTCGGAGTCATTGTGAAAAAGAGATTTATAGTACTTCTATCTCCACGATTTGATAAAGAAGTTCATTGTCCTGTTGGTTTTAATAGTGAACTTTTCTTTAAAGGGCCATTTTCTTCTTATTTCAATAATAGAATAGAAATAACATTATTTCTTCTCTTAACGATAGGAACGCTTGGTGTTTATACGTATTACTTAGCTAAGAATGGAAATAATATAAGAATTAGAAAGTTACTTACAGCAGGGTATCGGCTTAGAGATAAGTCTGATGAGGACTTTGTTGAGAGATATGTCGGTTATAAGGCAATATTCTCTAAAGAAGGTGAGAAGGCGCGCTTTGCTAGAACTGGCAGTGCGGATGATACTTTAAAAATTAAATAACATAGGATTATTGAAATATGGCTTCGAAATATTCATCTTATTTAATATACTTTCTCAAACCTGTTGAGTTTATAAAAAAGTACTCTAAAAACAATTATAAATATTCTCAGTATATTTTAAATTATTTGATTTGTGTTTCACTTGTTTTCTATAATCATATTCATAATTTACGCGAGTTAGAAATACCATTTGGCTTAGCAAAGGATAGTGCTTTATATAACTATTATATAGACCCTACTTGGCAGAGCTTTTTAATTTATATTTCGATATGGGGCCTTTTTACTTATTTTATTTTTTGGTTTTTAGTTACTTGGTGGACTAAGAAGTGCTTACAATGGTCTGGGGTTTCTAATATTACGTCTAAAGACATAAGACCTGTACTAATCTTATCTTTCTCTTATTTTAGCTTACCTCTATTAGCTACATTACTTCTTTATATATTTCTCTTTAATGGTCCAATAGAGGCTACAGGTAGTCTAAATATTATTAAGTCTGTTTTTATTATTTTTTCTCTTATAGAGGCCAGTATCTTCTTTGTTTCAGTAAAATCAATATATAAAGAGTTAAACAACTGGAGCTGGTTTTGGTTTGTATTGCTTCCACTTATTTCTGCTGTTTTAGAATTCACTAATTGATTTTTCATTTTTATTTTAGCTTTAAAAGGTGATCCAAAGCTTCTCCTGTTGCAGCTGCTTCAGCGTCACTCTTATACTCTTCGAAATATTGATATGAACTTGAAGAGTAAGCATAGTGATTTTTACCTTTTAGAATCTCATTGTAGCCTTCCGCTATTTTTTCAATTCTTTCATGTTCCATTAAGTTCTCATCTTTAGCGATATTTCTCAACTCCATTAATTCTTTAAAGTCTGTTGGTTCAACATACGGTGTCTTATCAATTTCCCTATACTCATTCAAAACTCTATAAAGTGAGTCAATATGATATTTTAAAAGGATGTAGATTTGATCTAATGTACTCTCATCTTTTAAATCTAAGATTTCTGGTAGCTTATGGTAATCAAGTTCGTAAGAATTTGTAGGTGAATTCTTCAGTGATACAAGATCAAATGAAACTGCGTTTAGTATCTTGAGATACCTTTCTTGTTCTTTATCTTTAATACCACTTTCGATAAATTCTCTGTATAGTCTAAGTGCATTCATTTGATTGATTACTTGTCTGTTAACTACATGTTGTAGAGCTTTTTCATTGTATTCAATTCGTGCTGAAATATTGTATTGTGCTTTAGACACGTTTTCTAATTCTTTCGTTAGTTCAATGGCCTTACTTATGTCTTCTATTTGTGTCGCGAAACAGTAATTTGAAGCTAGAATTAAAATTGGTAATAAAATCGTCTTAAACTAGAACTCCCTTGAGTTTCATTGTGTATTAAGTAGTATTTATCTTAAAATTTGTATTCGCCTTTAAAGTTATACGTGCTCTCTGTATTCTTCTTTTTAATGTATTGAACACTCAGTTCAAAATTCTCATCTAAGATCTTAGTCTTTGCTGTGGCATAGGCCGAAGGCTCGCTTCCTTTTACCCAAAAACCAACTTTTCCAGCGATAGGCTTTTTGATTCCAACTTCAAAGGCATACTTGCCATCTTGAGAATAAACAGAGACTTTAAGATCTGTTGTTGCGCCGTTTTGCTTGATATAGACAATATTGTGAATACCTACACCATATTGTTCAAATACTTGTTTCTTGATAACGTTTTCAATCTTACCGCCTAGGATGGCGACAGTGTACTTTCCTTCATCTCTTACGTCGGCTTTCATAATCGAGGCATGAACTGATACGATACTTTTCCAATTAGCTCCTAAAAAACTTGTATCAGCGTATAGAGATGACTTAATTGAATTTAAGTTGTCGCTATACATATCTTCAGTTTGATAATCTTTTAATGTGGCACTTCCGTGACCAACATCTATGCTTATATTTCCTTGAATGTCTGCGTAGAGGTTTCTTACAGGGCCAATATCGACCTTTCCAGTTTTAAGCTTTACGTCCATTCCCATAAAAGCGCTTGTGGATTCTTTGTGGAATTCTCTTTCTTGAATTTCCTTTCTTGAAGTCTGCATTCCAACACCTAATACAGTGTCGATATGCTTTGAGTAATTTTCATATTTAAATACGCCACCCATTGCTTCGATGCCGCTGTCACTTGTTGCGTAAAATGCTCTTGTGGAAATATTTCCGGTTTTATAGTCGAGATTGATCATATTGATGCCATCGTATTGAACACCGTTTGATGAAACTTCGATATCAAGGCCTGCCGCCTGATTTAGAATATAGCCCATTTCACTAGGGACTCGATCAACAGGATTTCCTTCACTATCGAAAATACGGTAATTGATACCAAATTCCGGAATATAATTATCTTGAGAAAGGCCTGCTGCTCCTGTTCTATTATTAATTCTAGTTTCACCGTAATTAAAGTTTACAATACGATCTGGATTTTCAGGGTCTTGTGCAATTACTGTGGCATGGCCAACGCGTCTTGAGTTATAGGCAACTACATAAACATCTTCTACATCAAGACGTTTTAAGATATTTGCTTGAACAACCGCAATGTCACGACAGATTCCAGCTCTGGAATTACTTTTTATGGCATTAAAAATATCTTGTTCTGTAACTATTCCAGATTCACCACTTGTGGCACGAGTGAAGTCGTAGTGGTTATTCATTATATGGCCCATGATGTGGGCAAGATAGATCTTTTGTTCAAAACTCATCATAAGCTTTGAAGCAGATAGAATTTCATTTCTTTTAATCTCAGGTGAGCCAATCATGAGACCTGCTACAACGTTAGCAAAATAAATATCACCGTCTTTTTTACCGAACTTCTTAACAGACTCACTATAGATATCTTGAATATCCATAGAGCCAAATCGAGCGCATTTATTATCCAAACATTTAACAATAGATTTAATGACTGCTTCTCTTTTAACAGTGTCTCGCCAGTATGAGTTTGACGCAAATTCGTCTGTTTTAATTAAGTCACTTGTGTTGTATTGGTTTAGATCTTGATTAAGATAAGCGCCTTCTACATTTATTGCTATTCTCCCAGAGACAGCAGACGTCGTTAATAGCATTGTACTTACAATAAATGATTTTATCTTCAAGATAAGCTCCAAAATAATTCTAACGTTTCGTGATTAAATGCACATCAGATGCCAATTCTAATTTAGAAATATTAAGCTCTTATAATCTTGAAAGTATTTTTGTTGTTTAGGATTTTAGGAAATGTCCAATCTTTAGTCAGACTTAAAGGTTCAAATTGATATTTTGAATATTAAGCTTTGTATAAAACTTTAACATGCAAATAGTACATGAATTCTCTTGTATAGGCCTTTTCGTATTCAATATTATGATACTTTTTATTTAAGTTAGAACTTTAATAAAAATAAGGATAATTATGAAGAAAACAACTTTCGCTCTGCTGTTAGGAGCTCAGGTTTTAGCTAATGACTATAATATTGAGCATTCGCATCTTAACGAATTAGTGAGAAATAATGATGCTATTTTTGAGCCAGTTGAAGTTGAGGAAGGTAAGGTCGATGAAGAAGATATTCTTGATGGGATTCGCAAACGCTTTGTCATCACTTATTCCCAGATAAATTATTCAGCTGTGGACTCTTCTTATAATGTTGGACACGATGAAGATGATATTTATAACTTTGGTGGTGAAGACTTTAATAAGATGTTTGATGAAAATATTGAATTTAAAGAAGGACACAAAATTTCGATTGAGTATCTTGTCACAGATAATTTTAGTATCGAATTAGCAGATACATATAGAAAGTATCAAATGAATGGCCGTCATGTTGGGTATACACAAGGAGATCTTTTTAATGACGATCGCTATGATGTATACGAGGCCGATAATATAACCGTTTTAAATGATATTCAACTTGGAATGAAATATGCAATCCGTCTAGTTAATACACCTGAACTTAAGTTAGATTTAAGTCCTGGCGTAAGTGCTGGGCTTGTCCATGTTAAATCAGATACTAATACATATTATAATGGTCAAAAATATGAGGATAATCACTATGATGATATTGGTGGTTATTCTTATGGTGTCTCTCTTGAGGCCAAGGCAATCTTTTGGGATCGCTTCTTTGTTTCGGTTGGAGCAGAACAGCGTAACTATGTTTTGGCCCCAATGGAGCATGAAAGTGGATTTAATCAACAAATTGATCAAAGTGGTATGAACTTCTATATTGGTGCAGGTATAAGATTTTAATCTTTATTGCTTAAATTTTGTTTTACCTGATATAAGTCATATTTAACTCACATAAATAAACAGATACTCTATAGTGAAGTAAAGATCCACAAGGGGATAGCTATGAGTAAATTAATGATTTGTGTCGATGTCACTAATGAATCAATTAATTCTTTTAAAGGACAATTAAAAAATTATGACTGGAGTCGTTGGGATGAAGTTCACTTCGTTCATGGGTTTGAGACACAGGTCTATGCTGATACTTTCTACTTTGCTTCATATCCTTTAGAAAGCCAAATGGATGATATTGAAAAGTCTGTTGCTACTTTACTTCAGGGCCTATCTAAAGAGCTTATACCTTCTGATTATAAGGGGAAAGTTATTGGTAAATGCCTTTTTGCAAACTCTTCTAAAATTGCACTAAAAGAATATGCACAAGAGAATTCAATTGATGAAATGATAATTGAGACTCGAGGTAAGCACGGTTTTAGCGGATTATTTTCAAGCTCATTTGCTGAATATATGGTTGGGCATGCTCCATGTCGATTAATGATACTTAGAGAAAATGACTAATGAAGTATATCTATATTTGTTTGTTACTTGTATTTGTAAGTTCATGTTCTAGTATAAACACTGACTCACGTGAGTACTATCATGGACAAAAGATGAGACATGGTATCATTCCAAAAGATACGAGTCGATCTTTCGAGAATATTAAAAGAGTGCTTGATGCAAATTCTGTAGTACGCGGTAAAAAGATTTATTCAAAGAATTGTATGAGTTGTCATGGCCAAGATGGAAATATGATTGATAATGTTGACTTATCTAATCTCTCAAAAGAAGTACCTAATTTTAATTTCTATCTTCTTGTTTCGCGTTCTAAGGAATCAATGCCAGGATGGAAAAGTCCTCTGTCAAAACAAGATATTAAGGATTTAGAGAGCTATCTTTATTCATTATAAAATGAATTATATAAAATATTAAAAAGCTTGTGATGAGTAAGATATATGATTTAATATATACTCTAATGGCCGGTCTATGACCGGCTTTTTTATTTTAAAGCGGGCCAAAATGAATGAGATTTTAAATATAGGTAAAGAGATTGAAGACTTAAAGCTTAATAATGAGAATTTTTCTCATGCTTGTTATGAATATCTTAAAAATAAGTCAATTAAAGTGGATATCCATGAATTAGAGGATTTTATTGCAAAATGGAGTCTTGAAACAAAAGTTCTTCCAGAACAGGTAAATGTTTATAATGGTTTTGGCCAGCCTCCAATTACTTTGTTTAATAACGGGCACTTTGTTGTTGATCTCTATTTTTGGCAAACATTAGATACTTCGATTCATTCACATTCTTTTAGTGGCGCTTTTCAAGTCCTATATGGAGAGTCAAGACATGAAGTTTTTAAAGTAACTAAAGATGAAGAGTTCTTTGATGATATTTTCTTATCTAATTTAGAGTGTATTGTAGATGAGACGCTTGTTACAAATGATATTAGAGAAATTAAGAGGGGACTTGAGTTTTCACATCGTGTCCTCCATGAACATAACCCTACAGTCACTCTTTGTATTAGAACTGTTAATGATAAGTCACCACAGTGGCATCATTTTGATAATGGCTTAAGTATTCAAAAGAGATCCCCTGAGGCAAGTGATATAAAACGTCTATCTATTTTCGATTATCTTATCGCTAGAAATCCAATGCAGGGCCGTGATTACTTAGATCGCCTTATGAATGAATTCTCCCCAAGCCTTATTATGAATTTATATGAGGAGTTGTCCTACGATCAAATGGGACTTCAAGAGTCCTCTGTTGAAATATTCTTTGAAGCTGTTGTCGATCGTTTTGGAGATACAAAATGGTTTAAAAGATATATGGACTTCTTTAACTAAAATTTTACCAATAATAAAAAAGACCTCTTCAAAAAAGAGGCCTTCCTATCGCCATTGTTGAAGGGTTTTTGGCCATATACTCGATAATCGAGAGAACTATTTTAGCTGATTAACTAGTTTTATTTCTATCTGATTTTACTGACAATATTGTATGTTCTTTAGTTGTTTTTGTACTATAATTACTTATTATTTATCTTAATAATTTTCTAAACACGGTACGAAAATATGGGTGATTTCAATATATTCATTGCTGCAACTTCCAGTGTTATCTTATTTATTTTTGGACTAGAAAATTTTTCAAAAGAGGTTCAAAAAGTTACTGGAGACCAGTTCAGAAAATTTATCGGAAAGGTAACGAATTATACAAGTATTGGTGTTCTCATTGGTGCATTTGTTACAGCAGTTGTTCAATCAAGTTCAGCAACATCTGTCATAGCTATCAGTTTAGTTAATGCTGGTGTTCTGTCTTTTAAAAACTCTGTGGGTATTATCTTTGGTTCAAATGTTGGTACGACTATTACAGCACAATTGGTTGCTTTTAAATTAACAGCTTTTGGTCCTGTTTTTATTATATTGAGTTTCTTTTTATCATTAATAAAGACGAAGTACTCTGTATTTGCTAAATCATTATTTTATTTTGGTTTTGTTTTCTTTGCCCTACATCTTATATCTTCAACTCTTGTACCTCTACAAAGTGATGAAAGACTCATCTCATTTTTATCAAAACCTCATAATCCATTCTTAGGAGTTCTGGTTGGTATGATTATAACAGCAGTCGTTCAATCTTCATCTGTTACGACTGGTTTGGCCATCATTCTAACTCAGCAGGGAATCCTATCAGTAGGTAATGCGGTCCCAATTCTAATGGGGGCCAATATCGGAACAACTGTAACGGCCCTTATCTCGATTGTGAATATGGATATCGCTGCAAAGAAAACTGCTTTATCTCACTTCTTATTCAATTTTGGTGGTGTTGTCCTTTTCTTGCCCATCGTTTTTATCTGGGGGGATAAGTTTAAATTATTAGCTGATGATCCGGCCATAGCCTTAGCAAACTTCCATCTCATCTTTAATGTAACAACAACCATCATTTTCATTATTGCTATTGATCCTTTTATCCGTTTTGTTGATAAGGTCCTAGGTGAGGGTAAGATGGATTTTGAACGTTTTGATCTGAGTATGTTCTCTCCTGATAATGACTTTAGTGAAATTGAAAGAAATCTCTATTTAAACGTTCCCAAAACATATGATTTTGTCCAAGAAAATTACAATCTTATTACCTTGAGTATTGAAACAAATTATAAAGGTGTTTTCAATGCGGCCAAGAGAAGAATGGATTATGTCGATTATGTAGAAGATGAGTTAGTCTCCTTCTTCTCAAATTATATTGCTACTTGTACTAGTGAAGAAGAGATTAATTCTATTGTTCGTATAATGTCGATTTATGAATATATCTTTCAAATTCATGACTCCGTAAAAGACTTATCAGACTTAAAAGACTCTATGGATAAGAATTATATTGAATTAAAAAGTGATCTCATTATTATCATTCGCTCACTGGCAACTCGAACTTTAAGTTTTTTTGAAACAATGTCTAATCCCCATTTGGATGAAGAACAAAAGCGAGAGCTAAAAAAAGAAGTAAATGAATTTCAATTTAATATCATTGAATATAATAAGAGGATTCTAAAACTTATGGCCGCACCTGATCGACGTGATGCTAGTGTTATTATGCATATGATAACTTATAGTCAGCGTTTAAAGGATAAACTAGTCCATTATCATAATCTTATTAGTGATCATGCGGTATCAAGCTCTGATATTAACGACTCTTTATCCACCCACTAAGATTTATGATAAATCCATAAGTGATGATAATTGAAAATGCGATTAGTATACAAAAGACTGTCACATTATCATTTTTTCCAAGCTCGTCTATAATTGGATGATAATTATTAAAGTCATTTAGGAAGTTGGTAAATAAGACTTTATCTCGACTATGAAGTTTAGTGTGATAAACGTGTTTAATTAAGTAGTACAGGCCACAACCGAATATCGTAGTGAGAACAATTCCATAGAAATGAGTATTAGAAACCTTTTTATTAAATTTTGCTGCTGATTTAATATACTCGTCACTAGTTTCAAAATCTTTGATGTCAATAATTGACTTATTTTTTAAAAAGCTTTCTTGTATTACTTGTATTAGGCTTCTGTTATCTCCACTTTCTTTTAAGTTTTTAATCATTTTTTTTCTAATGCCTATTGCTGGAGGTAAAAGAAGTAGAATACCAAAGAATGGAATAACCACTTTATAGATCAAATCGACATCCATAGTAGAGATGATTAGAATTGGAGCTAGAATGAAGGCCAATGAAGCTAGCGAGAATATTTTGTACACATTCTCTTTTTGAAGAACGTAATCATCTTTGCCGTCAATGATGTATACATCAACACTTTTTCCAATTCGATTCTTTAAAAAGCTTTGATTTGTTCCTAAGAAGAGCTTTCTTTGTCCATCTTGATAATATTCAATAACAGGACAAATTGTAGTGGTTCTTGTTGTTCTTCTATTGCTTCGATAAGTTTTAGACTCTTCTTTGAAAGCTATAATTTTACCTTTGATTAATTTAGCGTGTTTTTTGTAATAGGCATTAATTGAATTTATGAAATAGAAAAATGTGATTCCAAAAAATGTCATTGCACCTAAAAAGAAGAGGGGCACTAGCTGTGTAATTAATTTTATATCCATAAATACATTATATGGATAAATTCTATATAAAAAAAGGGATCAAAATGATCCCTTTATATCTTACTCTTCTTCTTCAAGATTATGATAAACAGTGACGACATCATCGTCTTCTTCTAATAAATCAATAAGTCTTTCAAATTGCTTTAATGTATCTTCGTCATCAATAGCTTTATGGTTAAGAGGAACTCTCTCAAGTCTTGCTTCTTCTGGAGTGATATTAATTTCTTGTAATTTTTTTTGAATATCACCAAATGATTCAACAGGAGCGATAATTTCATAAACTCCATCTTCTAAAGTTATATCCTCTGCACCAGCATCAATAACTTCTAATTCGAATTCATCTTGATCACTTACATTTTCTTCATTTACTAGAAAGTTTGCTTCTCTTTTGAAAACGAATTCTAATGAGCCAGTTTGTCCCAGAGATCCTTGAACTTTATTGAAATAGCTACGTACATTTGCAACTGTTCTCGTATTATTATCTGTTGAAGCTTCAACGAATACGGCAACTCCGCCTGGGCCATATCCTTCATAATTTATATCTGTGTAGCCAACACCATCTCCACCTTGGCCTTTTTTGATGGCTCGGTCGATATTATCTTTTGGTACGTTAAACTTCTTACAACGGTCAATAGCTACTTTTAGTAAAAAGTTTGTGTCAGGGTCACCACTTCCACTTTTTGAAGCTAAGAATACGTCTTTTAGAGCTCTAGTGAAGACTTGGCCACGGGCCTTGTCTGCTGCACCTTTTTTTGCCGCGATTTTTGCTGATTTTCTTCCCATAAAATCCTTCTTAAGTAGTTAATTTTTATTACCCTATAGTTTTAGTCAAAAGGCCACGATTCGTCTAGTTTTTGGCCTCCACCAAATAAGATTGTCGATTCTCTATGCAGGCCAAGTAGATCTTTCAAACTCACTGAAATATTTGATAAGTACTGGTAATTTGGAACATATATAGGGGGAATCAATGAATAAATATCTATTATTAATGGCGTTAAATCTTTCAACATTTGCTAGTTTTGGTAATTTTGGTGGCCTTGGAGGTTTCGGTGGACCAGATTTGGACCATGATCCACGATATCGCCATCGTCCACAGGATAATAAGGTTGATGTGGCCAAGTGTGAGATAAAACGCAATGCCCAAGTTTTTCATTTAAATAAGAGAAATTATTCTTTAGATGAGCTTTTTGCACTCGTTGCAACAACTCAAAAAGGTAAGAGTGTTATTGATCAATTAATGCCTTTGTTAGATCAAGGTAAATTAAAAATTTCAAATCTTACAAGTTTTGAAAGACAAAGAAGGGGATTAGGTTCTAGAACATCTGCACTTTTTGATTTCACAACAACAGTACCTACAATCTATATCGGATTTGAAGATGAACTTGGCCTAGTGGCCCATTTCTTCGTACATGAAGCAACTCATGCTCTTGATAAATTAATTCCACAAGAATACGAAGTGGATATGATTTATTATAACGCTTTTAAGGACTTTCAAAAACTATTTGGATTAGATGTAGAGCCAATGAAAGAGTTAAGTGAATATGAGACTCAAAAGATGTATGAGATATATGAAATCAAAGAAAAGAATAGTAATCAGCATATATATCGTGCTGAACGATATGCTTTTGATGAGCAAGGTATTTTTACGAATGAAGTACTAAAAGTAAGTGATTGTTATGAGGATTATGTGCAGGAGCATGTTGAAAAGAATAAATTAAAACTTTATCGCGACACTCCTGATGAGCATATTATCAATGCTTATGGTATTAACACAGATTATCTAAAATAATATTAATACTTATCTACTTTGACTGGGTCTGAGTAGGTACTAAATCGGCCATCAATATCAAAGGTGGCCATTTTTATTTCATATGTTCCAGTTGAAAGATCTTTTATTTCGTATTTGTCTAAAACCCAACTTTGGTCGTCGTAGATAACAATTGAGTTCCAATCAGGATTACTATTCTTGCGATAAAGAATCTCATATCCACCAATTTCATATGGATAAAGACGTGAACCATCGGCTCGCTCTGATGGAGGAGTCCAATTCAACTTTAGTGATATCCGCTTTGTGCCAGTATTTTCCTGCTCACTGCCGCTACCACCACCTCCATTACATGAGGCAATCATAGTTGATAGTAGTACTAAAAATGTCATATTCATTAAAATCTTGAAGTTTTTCATAATGAACTATTCGGCTGATATTACAATAAACTTTATTAAAGTTATTAATAAAATTTAACGATACGTTAACTATGGAAAGAAAAACAATAAAATACACGAGACATTTCTTATTAACCGCAGCTTTATTTGTTGGAAGTAGTTCCTATGCATCAAACTTTGATTCTTATAAAGCGGCCTTCTCAAAACTTAATAGTTACAAAAAAGTTTGTAATTATAGCTCACTATCAAAAAAGGAAAAGAACGAGGTTATGGCCACTGCCTTTTCTATGATGACTGATCATGATAAGAAGCAGCTTTCTAGTGGAGTGAGTAATTATATTGTATTTTTAAAGGATACAAGAAAGCACTTTGCTGAAAAATGTGGACCAGGTCAAAGAAGTAATCAGGAATGTCAGAGTTTATCAAGAAGAGCAAAAACTTTTTATAAGTACGATGTTCAGCTTGGCCTTGATAAGGTTGACTCTTACGTTAGTCAATTTCACTCTCAAATAAAACTAGGTCTTTCACATTGTAAGGATAGTGATAAAGTCATTGCAGATGTAATGGATGATATTCATAACCGAGTGGATATTAATGATAGTTTGAATAATTCAGAATTTGATACTGCTATTGCTAAAATGGCCCAAGTAGCAAAGGACTTTTCTATCGAATTAAAGGATGAGAGAGTTCCTTTCCCAATTAAGAAAAAGGATACGGATAAGGCCGAATCTATTTATGATTCAGCTTCTGTTGATAATACTGTTTGTTACGATAAGGTTAAAAAGGCCACATTTGTGGACAATATTGAGTCGTTTGCAGGTGAGGTTCTTAATAAGTTTCTCGGGATTTTCAATCCAAAAAAAGTTAAAAGTGTTTCTTTAAAATAATAATAAAAGCGCACTAGCTACTAGTGCGCTTCTTTGTCTATAGTTTAATCTTGTATTCTTTTACAATAATGCTATCTTTTTTAAGGCGTGATTTTACAGTTAGAGTAAAATCTCTTTCACCTTCACAGCGATACCTTAGTTTAAACCAAATAAGTCCTCTTGAAGCCTTATCTTCTAATGCAACACAAGTTGAACGATGTCCTTGTTCTACTTCAGAAACTACAGAAGCGACTTCTTTGCTTTCAATAAGTGTTTCAACTGCTTCTTGAAATATTCTTTGTGACTCTTCAATATCTCTCATATCAGGGAAACTAATATCTCCAGGGAAGCCAATACTAATTCCTGCATTTGCGTTTAGTGAGAATGCGCAAACTAATGCCATAACTAAGTTTTTCATATATTACCTCGTTGTTTTTAATTTAATTAGACTCAAATATTCTAGTTTGTTTGATATGTCAAACAGGTGTAAATACCTGATAAAATAACTGTATAACTCATTGATAATATTAAGTTGATAATTGCTGTAATCAATGGATAGAATAAGTTATGAAATTATTTACTCTCATCTCTTTTCTTTTTTTAGTCTCATGTAGTTCAACAACATATAACAAGACTGTTGATTACGTGGATATTAATCGTTTTATGGGAAAATGGTATGTTCTAAGTGCCCGTGCCACATTTCTTGAAGAAGGGGCCCATAACTCTCTTGAGATTTATACATGGAATAAAGAGAAGCAACGTATTGATATCGATTTCTCATTTAATGAAGATTCATTTGAAGGTGAGTTAAAAGAGATTCCTCAAAAAGCTTGGATTATTAATAAGGAAACGAATGCTCATTGGGAAGTCTCTCCATTTTGGCCACTTTATTTTGATTATCTTGTGATTGCAATGGATCCTGATTATCAGTGGGTTGCTATTGGTGTACCTGATGAGAAGTATCTTTGGATAATGGCCAGAGATTGGCGTAATCCTGAACCTATTATCAAGAAAGTCACGAGAAAGGTAAGTGAGCTAGGTTACTCAGTTAAAGACTTAGTTGATGTAAATCATAAGTGGGACTAGTCTAGGAAGTATTCAGCAACTCCATATAATCCATTCTGTTCAAATGGGAAGATGACTGAATCATTCACTGGGTTATAGTCAAACTGAACACCACGACAATTAAACCCTGTCATTGTCCAAGGTAGCGCTCCGAGGTCTGTATTTGTCGTTAGGTTGTGAGCATATAGACGTGAGCCATAGCAGTAGTACATATAGTCTACACCTGATCTTCTTGCGTATGTGAATCCATCATCGATATTTCTAGGTGTGTAGGCAATCTGCTCAACTGTTCCATTACTGTTAAGTGCAATAACACGACGTTGGGCACCACGATACATTTTTGCCATGATATAGCGGTTGGCATTGCTATCGTAGAAAATATTTCTAAAGTCATCCCAGTATTCATAGAAACATGTTGATCCATCTACTGGCCCTGATTGTAATGCCGAACAACTTTCACCTGAATTCTCATATCCAATTTTACCCATGATATGAGACTGGCGGTAGCTGTCTGTTGAGTCATATTTCTTAAGCATGAAGTCTTCATAGCGTTGTGTTGTCGGGTTGTAACTCATACGGTTCATAAAGAGTTGTCCATTAGCAAAACCGAGTGGAAGACCGCGGTTGTTACTACCACCAGTATCAATATTTGCCCCAATCATACCATCAGCTGTTGGATCGTAATAAGGAGTTCCGCTAGTATTATTTAAGATGTCTTCCCATAAGCCAGTGCTTCGATTAAGCATGGCCATACGTCCATAGTGAGTATCTCTATCTGAATAGATATTTCCAGTAGCACGATCAACCATCATCCAGTATGCGTTTCTAACTGGCTGAACATCGGCTTGAGTCGTCGTATCTTGTGAAGCAATTGTACCGTTACCAGCAACAATATTGATATTTCCATCTGGTGTGAATTGTTTAATATAATAAGATCTTGTATCGTTAACGACAATATCACCAGTATTAAGTCTTACGACTCTTGATATGTCTGCAAATCGTGCGTTAACGGCATTGACTCCATCTCCGTATCCATAACCTTGACCAAAGATTGTGACAACATTTCCGTCACCATCAAGTGTTCTAATTCTACCACGATCGTTGAAGTATATTTTTCCAGTTTTAGTTATAAAGACAGAATAGATATCCATGTCACAAGAAGTGGCCGGCGTTCCATCAGCACATTCTCCTCGTGTACCAGAACCAAGAATTCTAGTATAAGTTCCATCAAAGTTATTTCTATTCATATAACTTCTTGCAACTGTTACATAAGAATTCCCATCCATACCTGTAAATTGATAGTAGTGATACCAACGGTATGAGTTATCAAGAGGCGTAATTGCTTGTCCAGTTGATGGGTCAAAGTAGACTCTTGCATAAGTATAGTCAGATGTTGAAGTGTACATTCCACAGTCTGGAAAGTTCTTATGGTGGTATGAGTGACCTGTAATTCCTTCAAGGTTTGACGTATTCATATCAAACTTAACACTCATGTAACCAATGCGACATTTAGTAAGGTCCTGTGACGCTTGCCACCCATCCCCAGTACCTGTTAGGTAATGAGAGACGACTTCTCCAGTTGAGGCTTTGTATCTTCTATAGCGATAGTCTGTCGTTTCAGTACTTTCTGAATGTTCAGAGTTAAATAGAATGTCTCCATTTGGTAGTGGCGTAAACATCATGGAACTTGTTCTATAATTCCAAGTACCCCAATGTGTTAAATGAACATCTAAAGGATTCGCGACAGTATCAGATTTATCGCTACCACCACCTATAATTGTTTCAATTGTTGGATTTTCCATATTTAGATCGACTCGTCTAATTCGATCATAGTCATAAATAAGAAGGCGACCTTGATAATCAAGTGTTATCTTTAAAGGATACCTAAGTGTAGCACTTTCAGCTGGCCCACCATCTCCTGTAGATGTTCCTGTCATTTGGATGAATAATTTCTGTTTCCCATCTGCAGGGTCTACTGTAATAATACCTCGTTTATAGTCAGCAAAATAAATATTTCCATCATCAGTAAATGCAAGGCTATGTATATCTGTTGTGTCTCCAACAGTTTTATTGAAGAAAAGTGCTGTACGAGCATCACCACCAAGTCCGGCCTCAGTGTTACCAGCGATAATTTTGATCTTATCAGCATTAAGAGGTGTCGAAATTAGTTGGGTACTAATTGCTGAAGTATTTGTTACTTTTACACGTATTTTATAAGACGTTGCTAGTGGTGAACCACCTGTCCATTTATAACAACCTTCATTTGTGTCTAATGTAATTCCTGGGCATCCATGATTTGTATGTGGTGCGATCCCTTGGGCCCCTGCAATAGCTGTGAAGCTTTGCTCATCTTGAGTATAGTATAAGTTTATTGCTGTTGAATCTAGTCCAAGAATATCATCAACTTTCCATCTAATATAAACGTCAGAACCTGTTGGAACTGATGAGTCTAAACGAGTAGGAGGGATTGATGTTGTATCTGAATTTGCAGCTGCAACGTCCCAGATTGATGGTGGATCAAATTTTGTATATCCAATCGCATTATAATCAGTATTTAATGTTGTTGTATTTGTTGAAATATTTCCTGCTTCATCTTTTACCCATGCATAGACATTATAATTTGCTGGTTGCCATCCAAGTAAATGTGAAAAATCTACGATCGTTACATTTGCAGCAGGTGACATACCTATTGATGGAGAGTTAAGTCCTAGCCAACATTCATCTCCAGCAGCTGGTGCAGTTGTATCATTTGTCTTTAGACATAATTCTGTGATGTAGACGTTTGAATTCTGTGAATTCGCATTAATAGTATAAGGAATAAAGTTAGTTGGTGAAGGATCTGGCTCCGTCGTTGAGATTGATGTTACAACTGGAAGGCCAGTTTCTCTAATCCAAGTACCACTTACATTCGTCGTATTACTTGATGCGTTTGTTTGTGCAAAGTTATAGTTATTTGATAAGTCAGCAGCTGTCGTTGCTGTCGTCCAAGACCATACTCCTGAAGAACAAGTCGTTGTCGTCGTTTGTGCCCCAGAGATATTTATTGTTAGGCCATTTTCACATGTACCAGTGAAAGTTGCTGTTGATCCGTTATTTTTGATTGTAGCAGTATCAATTGCAAGAGCAGGGAAGTTAGAGTCTCTTGTCCAAGTATAAGAAAGAGTTGATGTATTTCCTGCCGAATCAGATTGTGTAAATGTGAAAGTTCTTGTTGCATCTGTCGTATACGTTTGAGAAGTCCAGCTCCAGTTCGCAGCAGAACAACTGATCGTATCTGTTTCTTGATTTGATATTGCAATTGTATTATTTCCTTCACATGAACCTGAAACAGTAATGCTATCAGTATATCTAATTTCAGTTGGATTCTGACCAATATTAATTTCGAAAGGTACAGTCGCTTGAAATGCTGGTGGAGTCGCATCTCTTTCCCATGCTAGAGAGAGTGCAGGAGATGACGTGTTACCAGCAGCATCTGTTTGAACTAGGTTATACACATATGTACCATCTGTAGTTTTTGGAGATGGTGTCCATGACCAAGTTCCAGAAGAACAATTAAATGATGTTGTTTCATCACCTGTAACATAGATTGTATAATTACCTTCACATGTACCAGACCATGCATTAGGCGTGTTCTGATTAGTGAAGTCTGGTGATATACCAGCTGTTTTTGTCATAACTGGTGCAACTTCATCTCTAATGAAAGTACGTGAAATAGTTGTTGAATTTCCAGCAGCATCAACTTGATTTAGCGTTACAACCTTTGAACCGTCTCCATCAGAGAAGTTAACAGTTTGTGAAAACGTTCCAGCTGAACATGCTATTGTAAAGTTAGCTTGAATATCTCCTGATATATTTATATCTCTACCAGTTTCACAATTACCAGTGATGGTTGTACTTGATAGGTGATAAGAGTTATTTGCTGGTGAGCTATAACTTAGAGCAGGAGCAATAGAGTCAATTGTAAAGACATTCGATTGCACTGTTGATGAATTTCCTGCTAGGTCAGTAAAGCTTACTCTAAAGCGTGCAGTGGTTGTATTTATTGATGGAACAGTCCATGCCTTTGTAAAAGTTTGACTTGATATTGGGCCATTAATAGCGGCAGTTGTCCCAAGACTAGACCAAGTAGATCCATTATAAAAATCAACGCTAAAGTTTTGACTTGAAGATGTACTTGCATCTGTCGCATCCCAAGTTAAATTTATTGAATTACCACCTTTTTGAATAGTAGGTGTTGTTAATGCTAAAGTTGGATTAATTGTATCGTAATAAACATAGAGATCATTTGATGAAGTCGAGACGTTACCATTAGGATCTTTAGACCATGCTTTTAAGATGTGTAAACCTTGTGTTGTAGAGGCAAGAGTGTAAGTAGTTGCACTTGCTGTTGTTGTACAACTTACCCAGCCAGCATCACCAGCAGCAGGTTGCGTTCCTTCATTTATTAGAACTTGTGAAATATCACTACAGCTACTTACTGTCATGGTATTAGCAGTTGAATTTGTATATGTAGCTGATGTTAGAGCAATAGCAGGGGCCGCTGATGGAGTTTTGTCATTTACTGTGATTGTAACAGTTTCCATCGTTGCAGCATCAAGTGATCCGTCATTTGCAATAAAAGTAAATGTATCTGTCCCGTTAAAATTCACATTACTTGTATAAGTACAAGTAAGGTCAGTTCCATATGATCCTGTCGTAATACAGTTTGTCAGAGTTCCATTACTTGGTGATGAAACAATTTTATATGAAAGTGGGTCTCCATCTACATCACTTGCGTTACTTAAAGTGATTGATAAAGCAGTATTATCATCTGTTGTAAACGTTTGATCAGCGGCCATTACAGGAGCATCGTTGATTGAGTTTATTGTAATATTAACTGTTGCCGTTGTTGAATCAAGAGCACCATCATTTACTTTATATGTAAATGAAGTCGTACCATTAAAATTTAATGCAGGAGTATATGTACATGATCTTGATGTTCCACCTGCACAGCTTACTGTTCCAGAGGCAGGGTTAGTTACTTTAATATAACTTAAAGTATCACCATCAATATCTGCACCCGCCGTTAAATCAAATGTCAGAGGAGTATCTTCATTCGTTGATACTGATTGTGAGGCCACTAATGTTGGAGCATCATTAATTGGATTAATTGTTAGGTTTACTGTAGCGTTTGTGACAGCTGTTCCTGTACCGTCTGTTGCGATATATGTAAACGAATCACTTCCGTTGTAGTTAGCATTAGGAGTATATGTACATGTTAAGTCAGTTCCATAAGTTGTCGTAATACAATTTGTTAGGCTTCCATTTGTTGGAGCTGTTACTAATTTATAAGTTAATGCATCACCATCTACATCGGTTGCATTATTTAGAGTGAAATTAACTGCTGTATCTTCATTTGTTGAAATACTTTGATTAGCTCCCATTACTGGGACATCATTTACAGCTGTTACATTTACAGTAACTGTTGCAATATTTGAATCTAGTGCCCCGTCATTTACTTTATATGTAAATGTAGTCGAGCCGTTATAGTTTAAATCTGGTGTATATGTACAGGCCGTTGAATTTCCTCCGGTACAAGAAAGTGTACCATCAGCAGGATTTGAAACGATGATATATGAAAGTGTCGAACCTTCAATGTCTGATCCTGTATTCAGGTTAAAATTGAGTGGTGTATCTTCGGCCGTTGTAACAGATTGAGTTGATGCAAGAGTTGGAGCATCGTTTACAGGTGTTACATTTATTGTCACTGTAGAATCTGTTGATGAATCTGTTAATGTGTCATTACCACGATATGTAAAGGTATCAACTCCATTGAAATTTAGATTTGGAGTATAAGTACAAGTCACATCAGTCGAGTATGAGCCAGTTGCAATACAATTTGCAAGTGTTCCATTAGCTGGTGCGGTAATTAACTTATACTGTAGAGTTTGTGCCGGAAGATCGACATCTGTTGCACCATTAAGAGTTAATGTTAGAACGTTATCTTCTGCAATTGTTTCTGATTGGTCACCAACCATTACAGGAGCATCATTTTCAGATGTAACATTTATTGTTACTGTTGCTGTTGTTGAATCAAGTGCTCCATCATTTACCTTGTAAGTAAATGTAGTGGAACCATTGAAATTCAAGTCTGGAGTATATGTACAATCACGTGATGTCCCACCAGTACAAGAAAGTGTTCCATCAGCTGGGCCACTAACAATAATGTAGTCAAGTGGATCAGATTCAATATCGGCCCCTGCATTTAAAGTGAAGTTAAGTGGTGTATCTTCATTTGTACTTACTGTCTGTGTTAATGCTAATGTTGGAGCATCGTTAATAGGATTTATTGTTAACGAAATTGTTGCAGTAGTCGTTGCATCTGTGATGCTATCAAATGCGATGTAAGTGAATGAATCACTGCCATTATAGTTTGCATTTGGCGTGTATGTACAATCAATATCACTTGCGTAACCACCTGTTGTAATACAATTAGAAAGTACTCCATTTGCTGGAGGTGTTACAACCTTATAAGTTAATGTATCACCATCAACATCAGTTGCTCCATTTAAAATAAAATTAATGGCCGTATCTTCATCTGTTGTAATACTCTGATCAGCTGCCATAACAGGTGCATCATTAATTGAGTTTACTGTGATTGTTACTGTTGCAGTTGTCGAGTCTAGCTCACCATCATCTACTTTATACGTAAAAGAATCCGTTCCGTTGAAGTTAGTGTTTGGATCGTATGTACAATCTCTTAATGTCCCTTGAGAACAGTTAAGGACTCCGTTAGAAGTCGAAGAAAGTATCGTATAATTTAATGTCGTTCCTTCAATATCGCTTCCTGTATTTAGGTTAAAGCTTAGTTGTGTATCTTCATCAGTTGATTCGGCCTGAGTTGTAGCAAGTGTTGGGGCATCGTTAACTGGAGTGATTGTGAATGAAACCGTTGCACTTGTAGCAGAATCAAGAGCTCCATCATTTGCCACATATGTGAAGCTGTCACTACCATTGAAATTAGCATTTGGCGTATAGTCACATGTTAGATCTTGGCCATATGTTCCAGTTGTAATACAATTTGTTATCGTTCCATTTGTTGTTGAATTTGTAATTTTATAAGAGAGGCTAGCTTGAGTATTATCAATGTCGCTTGCCTGACTAATAGTAAAAGATATTGGATTGTCTTCTGGTGTAGTAAATGACTGGTTTGCAGCAACCACTGGAGCATCGTTTACATTTAAAACTGTAAGATCAACCGTTGCTTCAGTAGAATCTAGTTCACCATCGTTAACTTTGTAAGTAAATGAGTCAGGGCCAATATAATCGGCGTTAGGAGTGTAAGTACAGTTATTAGTGTCCGTTACACAACTAAGTGATCCATTTGTTGGTGTCGAAGTCAGAATATAGTTTATGCTAGGTGAATCTACATCATAACCTTCAGTTAGTGTAAAATTATGGACTGTATCTTCTGTAACATTTACTGCCTGGTTTGCAGCAAGTGTTGGAGCATCATTATATAAGACAACATCTAAAGTATAACTGAATTCATGGTGAGGTATTGTTGTATCAACATTAGCATCACCAGCATTCTTTCTACCGATTCTTAGTGTTACTGTAACATTTGGAGCAGAATCAGCAGGTGGGATATAAAGCCATGTATTCGAGTTTGAAACAGTTTGTGTTGTTGTTCCATCGTTAAGAATCCATTGATAGGCCAATGTATAATCTGTATCCCAGTGAACTGCACTTGTTGTAAATGTATTTGGATTTAATCCCGCATTCCTTTCATCATTAGCTAAATCTGAGTTTAGATCTTCGTGAAGAATTTCTGGTATTGATAATGATTGGATCTTCGGTGCTGCTTCTTTTAGAATTTGTACATTTTCACCTTCTGTAATCTCTGCAAAAACAGCAGCTACATCAGTACTATTTTCTAATTCTGAATAAACAGTTGCATAGTCTAGAGTAGACTGATCGATTTTATTTGTAATAATATCTTCTGCTTCTTCAAGATAAAGAGCAAATTCCTCAGTTGGATTATAAGTAATATCTGTATTAGTAATTTTTGCTAATAGACTTGATACGGCCGTGATATTTTGTGGACGATAATAACTTGTAACAACTTTTTCTAATTCTTCACTACATCCAGTTATTTTTACCTTGTATCTAGCCGGTGTTGAACTTTCTAGTCCTAGTTCTCTAACATCAAAAGTAAAAGCTGTTGATTGATCAACTCCATTGAAAGTAATTGGGTTATCTTCTAGTGGAGTCATTGTTACTAAGTCGAATAATTCAATACGTGGATCGATACATGTTACTGCAGCATAGACGTTACTGTTAAAGAGGCCATTGTTTGTTTTTGTGATTAGTCCATTTAGGGGAGGTATCTCACCTTGAATCTTTGGAATAACGACAACGTTATTATTAGAGCCTGAAGATTGAGAAGCGTCATTTTCACTTTCAGTTGATGATTCTTCTTCAGTGCTTTGAACAGACTTTGCATAAGTATAAGTTTTTTCTTCTTCGTCTTTTGAAGGACTTTTTTTGTCTTTTATTTGTTCATTGATTGCTTGCGCATAATTTGGATCAAAGTAATCAGCTTGTGGTGCATAAGAAGATCCAGTGTATGTAGATGGATTACGTTTTTTTATTTTAGTCTTTTTCTTTTTAGGGGCAAGCTTTGAAATATTGCTACTACCAAGATCGGCTTCTAATGTACTTGCACCATCTGTATTTGAATATAGTGAAGGTATTGAGGAAGGTCCTCTTTTTCCAATACTATTATAAAGTTTCTTTTTTACTTTAGGCTTAACGAGTTCATACTTTAGCCCTGTCCTCTTTGCGAGGTCACTATAATTCCCTGAGCTTTTTTCATTTGATGAAAAAATCCAATAAGAAAAAGTGAATATTATAGTGAGGATAACTCCTACACCAAGACTAAGTTTCTTCAATTATCTTTCCTTTATCCGCCAACGTACCGACTTTGTTTGTTTAGTTAACGATAATTGTTGCTCAATACTTTTCGTCTCTTTTATTGATTTCTTAACATTTTATACATAATCTATCTGTTTACGTGTAAACAGGTACTTAGTGGCGCTTTCTGTAGTTGTTGTTAATTTTTGTGGCAATAATCTGTGTTGTTTAGGTTAGATTTTATGAATATTCAGATACTTGCTAATTAGCAAATTCATATATGTGATTTATTTAGTATGAGGATTTATTTATATTTTAAATAAGAATTAGCGTTTTTGAGGAAATATTATTGACCTAGTCTCAAAAATGTCTTGAAACTAGGTCATATTGTCATTTTATTCAGCTGCGAAGTAACCAATATAATCGATTTCGCATGTTTTTGGGTTAACTGCAACGGCAGCATTAAACCACCCTGAATGGAAACTTCCAATTGCAGAATAGATTAACTTGTCTTCTTTAAATGAGTTTAGTTCATGGCCTCGATCATTAAGTAATTTTTTTCCGGCCTCTAATGTCGTCTCTAACGTCACTTCTAAGGGTCTATCAGATCTTAATTCATAATTAAGTTCATTGCTCACTTCGTTTAAGCATGCATTTGTCATAAATGAAGAGAGGATCGTAGTTGTGATAAGTGTTGCTTTTAAGATGTGCGCCATTATTAGCTCCTATTGTGGGAAAGTGAAGTAATGGCCGCATCCTAACTTTAGGTTTTTTACTCGTCAATATTGTATGTAAACTATCTACTCTCATAATGAGTAACTTAACAAAAAACTAATAATTTTCTACTGCAAATTGTATTAATTTAGCTTCATCTGGTATTTCAATTCTTCTCCCGTCTCTATGTATGAGCTGTTGTTCCTCTAGTTCTGTTAAGACGCGGGCAACACTTTCAAATGTGCTCATGGCAAAGTCAGCAATTTCTTTTCTTGTCCATGTATGATCGGGATTTTTTAGCTTGAGATAGGTTAATGCTTCTACAATCCTGCGCTTAACTGACTTATCTGCCATTCCCGCAAGCCTTGTTTCAGCTGCTCCTAATTCTTCGGCCATAAGCTTTGTCATCTGCTTTAAAAGCGCTGGGCTTGTTAAGCAAATATTGTCACATTGTTCACGGCTTATAATGAGAACTTTTCCCTTCTTCAAGCAAACAGCATTTGCATGATAGGGAGAATTACTAAAGTATGAGCGATGACCAAATATATCACCTTTGGTGAATACTCTTAAGAAACTCTCTTTTCCACTCGGTGTATTAAAGTAAAGACCAAAGATACCTTCTTGTACAATATAGAGAAGGTCTGCTGCTTCACCTTCGCTATAGACAGGATCTCCTTTAGAGTAGTCTTTGATTAATTTATTTGGAAGTTGTTTTAATATTTCTTCAAGCATCATATTCCTAAATTTCTGCACTTATTAATTTAAGTGTTATTTGATGGTCATCAAAGTATGTATTCATTTATTATATATAATTAAGGTGTTGAAATGAAGTAGATTTCAAAAATATAAAGGTGGTTTATGGATACTTTTTTATGGCCCTTAGTAGGGGGGATACTAATTGGACTCTCTGCGGCAATGTTGTTGTTATTTAATGGACGTGTCGCTGGAATATCAGGGATTCTCTTTAACTGTCATAAGGCATTTGTAGGAGAGGGATGGCGAGCCTTCTTTATTGTGGGGCTTATTGTAGGCGGAGTTCTAATTAAGTTTATTAGTCCAGAATTCTTTAGTTTTGATATTAATCTTAGTTTTCCTAGGGCCATTATTGCTGGGCTATTGGTAGGAGTGGGTACAAAACTAGGCTCTGGTTGTACTTCAGGTCATGGAGTTTGTGGGCTAGCAAGACTATCAAAGAGATCTTTTATTGCCACAATTACATTTATGTTAACTGGAGCAATAACAGTATTTATTATGGGACAATTAGGAGCAACGATATGAAAAATATAATGGCCTTATTATCTGGTGCTGTTTTTGGAATCGGACTATCTGTTTCTGGGATGGTGGATCCTAAAAAGGTTATCGGCTTCCTTGATATAGCAGGGTCCCAAACTCCTTGGGATGCAGCTCTTGTTTTTGTTATGGGAGGAGCAGTTGTAATAGGACTTGCAGCAACTCACCTTATTAGAATGAGACAGAATCCAGTATGTGATTCACAATTTCATATGCCTACTAATAAGTTAGTGGATAAGAAGCTTTTAAGTGGTGCAGCTTTATTTGGAATTGGTTGGGGAGTAGCTGGGATTTGCCCAGGTCCTGCTCTTGTGAATATTGTGCAATTAAATTCACAAATCTTCGCATTTATTGCCTCAATGCTTATTGGGCAATTTTTAGTGACAAAAATAGTTAAATAGAAAATATCAATAATGATAGTTGACTAGTTTTACTCGTCGCATATATTCTATAGTGTATGTACGAGTATTTAAATACATTCTTAGCGGGAACCGGTATTAGTGTTCCCGAACTTTGGTCAGCTATCATTTATATTTGCATCACAGTAGGTGCTTCTTTCTATCTTATATCGATGGGTATCTCTGGCCTATCATTACAAAATCTATCGAATAAAGAACCAGAAAAAAAGATACAAACATCTACCATGTGTTTTGCTCAAGCTGTTGTTTGCTTCTTTATAATTGCTCACTTTTTTATGCCTATCTATTCAAAAGCTAAAGTTGCAACGACACTTTTGATGTTTATTTGCACATACACAGCTCGCTATTATTACTGGGAAAATTTATCAAAAGTATTTAATGAACCAAAAGCGATGCGATGGGTATATAAGTCAATTGTCTTTGGTGCAATTTCTCTGTGTCTTATCCATTTGTTGTGGATGGCCTTTTATGATGTGCATACGTGCTGCTTAGGACCTAAGCTTATTAAAAGTAATGCAAGTAACTTTATCTTAAAAGTACAGATCCCCTTTGTTCTTAATAAGTCCTTTAGTGGCCTAGTTGCTTTTTTCACATTGGCAGTTTCAGTCGTTTATATAAGGTTTTTCTTAATCTCACTAAAGCAAGGTGATCGTCTGATGATTTTTGGCCTGCTCTTAAGTGTCCTTAATATTTTATATACGACAAGTTTTCATGCTTTTGGCTTTCAGTATTGGATTCCTCTTTATTTTATCGTCGATCTTATTGAGTATACAAGACTACAACAGCTAGAGCTCTCTCAGTCACGAGAGAAATATCGCTCGCATGATGAATCATATCGAATGGTTATTCATGATATTGCAAATCCTATACAATTTTCTTCTTTGAAGTTGAATCGATTGAAGAGAAATACCCTTATATCTTTAGATGATGCTAATGATATATCAACGCAAAACAGCCGCATCATAGAAGCTTTAAATAATCATAAAAAGAAAGATTAGTTTAAATACTAAACCTTCAAAAGATATTGTTTAATTGCTTGGCAAATAGTAATATCCAACAGATGTTTGGTTATTTAGATATTTTAGATTCACAGTTTTGGAGTAATATAGGCTTTGCTTTTTTGGCAATGGCCGCCGGTTGTTACTATCTATCTCTTGCGATCACAGGTCTTCATTTAAAACGTATAGGCCAAGGCCAATCAAAACATCGAGTGAAAACTTACCTTATGGCGTTTTCTCAGTCCGTTGTATGTTTTTTAGTTTTAGCGAAGTATTTCTTTCCAATATATTCTGATAAGAAAGTTCTTGTTAGCCTACTTCTTTTTACTTTTGGCTGTTTTTCGAAGTTACTTTATTGGAATAATTTAAGTTATTATTTTAAAGAATCTAGTGGCCCTCGTATTTTTTATAAAATAGTGATTTTCTCTGCTATTTTTGTATCAGTTATTCACATCATATTTTATTTTATTGAAGGAGGAGGAAGCTGCTGCTTGGCCCCTAATGTTATCAATGAGACGACTTCAGAAATTTTAAAAATACAGGTTCCTTTCAAAGTAAGTAGTCTTCTTCAAGGTTTTCAAAGTGGTTATATTATTGTCGTTTGGTTGATTTACTTTAGTTTTTTCTATAAAGCCTTAAAGACCAACGACTTGGCAATGAAGATTGGACTAGGACTAAGTGTTGCTAATGTATTCTATACTTTAAGTTATTTTGTTTTTGATTTCCAATATTGGATTCCACTATTTTTCCTCACAGATATTGTAGAATACACAAGACTTCAAAGAGTTGAAATTAATCAAATAAATAATGACTTCAAAGAGCAAAGAGAAAAAGAAGCGAAACTTCTTCATGATATATCAAATCCTTTACAGCATACTTGGACGCGTCTACGAAGGATTATAAAAGACAAGTCAAATCAAAGAAACTTGGATATTGATAAAGATGTAAACTCATTATATATGGCAACAACTAACGCCATTGATATTCTAAATAAGTATCGACAAGAAGACGAAAAATTCTGTCCCATTTCTTTGGCCATTAATGATGTTATAAAGATGTATGATGACGTAAATATTGATTATATACCACCACAACATGAAGTCGATGTTAATTGCCAGGTAATAAAGAATACTCTCATCAATCTTATTAAGAACTCAATTGAAGCCTTAGGTGAAGACTTGAAGTGGATTAAAATAGAAGTAAATAGCTCTTCTAATGAACTTCATCTCAAATATATTGATAGTGGGCTATATAGTGATTTTAAAAAGCCACAGAATGCTTTTAAATATGGTTATAGTTCTAAAGAGGGACGAGACCGAGGAATTGGTCTGGCATCAGTGAAAGCAGATATTGAAAAGATTGGAGGACGAATTAAATTAGGTCCTTTCCAAGACAATACCTGCTTTGATATTTATCTTTAATTATTACAATTACTCATCTCTAGCCAAAAACTACCGCTTGTTGATGCACAGGCAGAACAGTTAAATGAAATAACAAGTTGATCTCCTGGGTGAATCTCTCTTCCTATATAATCACCTGGATTGTATGTCATGGCATCAGTGTTTCCATTAATGTATATTTCCCAAGGAGAGCTGGGTGTAAATGGCCCAGAATCTATCTTGTAATTGATTCTCTCCAAACACCAATGTTGCTTTGATGTAAAAGGAGTAACGCTATTAGAGGGGCTAGATACTTCGTTATTAATTCCAAAATAATAAACATTAGCGTTTATATTGCTAAAGCGTAAAGTTAATTGGGCAAAGTTATCATTTTCAAAAAGAAAAACATTTCCATCTGTATCAGTTTTAAAGCATGACGTGAGTGAGATTAATGCCGCTAAGATTAGTATATATTTCATTTTAAAACTCCATTTCATAGTTTACATTTAGATCAAGATTTTTAACTTTAATATCTTGAGCTAGGAATTCTCTATGGATCAGATTAAAGAGTAGAGCTGTCGTAGAAGAAAGTTTTCTTCTTGCTCCAATTTCAAATCCTTTACCTGTATAGACATTAATATTTGGTCTATCAGAGCTTGGCATATAAGATCGATAGTCAATAAGATACGTCCAATTGTCACTATAGTCGTATGCAACTCCAAAAGTCATATAAGGAATAAATTGTGTACGTTGATCTAATACTGGAGTTAAGCTTGTTTCGAAACGTCCTGTTAGGAAAAATTCATCTTGTAGATGGTATCCTACTTTAAATCTTAACTCAGAATTTAGACGATAGTAGATATCAGCAGCAAGTTCAGGTGAAATAAAGTCATCATCTTTATTCTCTGGTCTTTGATCATCACGAAACATATAGATTGAATCAACGCCAATCTTATATCGAGCATAAAGACGTTTATTAAATACTTGTTGATAGTAAACAGCGGCTGTTATTCCTGCACCGACGTAGTTACTTTTGCTGTCGTTATTATCCATTGAGTAATAGCCCATTCGGCGAGCACCCATACCAAAGCTTGCAGACCAGCTATTGTGCATATTCGTTAAATAAGACGTTCTTGATAGAGGAGTGCCATGATCCACAACTTCGTGACCTTTAACTTCTCTATATTCAATCTTTTCATTAAGTTTTTTCGCTACTTCTTTTGCTTCTTCATCTTTTTCACTTACAGCAACAAAACCTTTCTTCTCATCTAGCTTTACATTATTGGCCGCAATGAATTGTCCTGTGTTCTTGTCAATATCACCAACTTTCAAAGACTCATCTTTAATTTCAGGAATAAAGATGGCAGAGTCGAGATCCACGATGGCACCATTATTTGGAATCTCATCTACTTTTGTATCCTTACCATAAAGATATGAAACTTGTGTTTCATTTAGCTTTGCTTCTGGAGCTTTTTGAATCTCTTTTGCAGATACTGTCTCAAGTGTTTCGTTTTTCTCTAAGGCAATAAGCTGATTAGGGTTAACTTTTTGAGCTGGAGTCTCATCGTAGAGGTGATCATAAGTTGTGGATGCGCTACCTTTTTTAACAAGTGTAACATCATCACGATCAAGACTTTCTTTGACTGTTTCTTCGATATCAACTCTTTCTTCGTTGATTTTTTTTACAGCAACTTCACCTTCTAATGTAATAACTGATGTCGCTTTATTTTTTTGACTAGCAACAGTGATAAACTCAGTACCTCGAACACCTAATGCCATTGTTTTCGTCTTTATATAGACTTTATTAAATGCCTTATGTCCTTTTACTTTCTTATCCTGTGGCCTAATCTTTGCTCTCATCTTACCGTTTAAGAGCTGGATGATACTTCCACTTTTCTTTTCAATCTTTGCAATTTTAATTTTTGTATTTGGGCCAACAGTAATATAACTTCCATCTTCTAGAATTTGGACTTTCACAAAGGAGCGTACTCTTGTAACAATCGAGGTATCTTCTTTGATTAATTGTCCTTTTTTGACCCAAGAAGCTTGAATCGCTCCAGGAGGAAGTTGAGAGACTTTTCCTCTGATAGAGACAACTTTTGCAAATTTAGCGTAACTGTTGAAGTGAACTCCCAATAGGAGAGTTAAGATAAGTAGATAATTAAATTTCATAAAACATCCGTGTTCTTTAAATTGTTTTCATAATTATAAGTAAAAAAACAACGAATGTTTAATGTTTTTTAATATTTCTTAAACGGATTCACTAGCTGTTTGTAGATAATTCTCAATTCCGACTTTTTCAATCAGAGAAAGTTGAGTTTCAAGCCAATCAATATGATCGTTTTCAGTATCTGATAATAGCTCTAAAAGGATATCGCGAGATACGAAGTCACTATATTTCTCACAAAGTGCGATGGCCTCTTTTAGCTTTTTGCTATTAGCAAGCTCATACTCAAGTTCATCACTAATAAGCTTTTTAACGTCACGAGATGGCCTATACGGAAGTCTTGTTCCTAGCTCTGGCATCCCTTCTAAAAAGATAATTCTCTCGATTAGCTTTGTTGCATGAATAGTTTCATCATCTTTTTCATGATCAATTCTTTCATAGAGCTTTGTAAGTCCCATATCTTGGAAAAGACGAGAATGGAGAAAGTACAGATCAATTGCCGATAGCTCTTGCGTTAGTAACTCATTAAAAATATCGATAACTTCTTGATTTCCTTTCATTTTTTCTCCTTTTTAGTAGCATACACGATTCGTCGAAATTTTAAAATACAATAATATTTGACTCATTTACTAAAGTTAAGAAGTTGAATAACCGATAAAAATAGTACGTGAAAATGTACGTAGGAGGATAATAATGAAAAGAATTTTAGCAATTGTAACTTTGGGAGTTACGCTAGTGTCTTGTGGTAGTTCGCCGAGCAGGGGAGTTGCTTCAGTAGAAGGTAGCTGTGCTCTTCAAAAGCACCCATCAAAGAATCATTATCGTATCTTGATTCATGAAAAGCCGCATAGCCAATATTGGTATACGAAAGGTGATGCCATGAAAATTAAGGACTCTTTTGTAAAGAAAGGAATGTGTGAATAGATATAAATTCGAATAATTAAAGGAAATTAATATGAAAAAAATTATAACAATAGCAATTCTAGGATTAACTTTAGTATCTTGTAGTAGTACTCCTGATAGAGGACCTTCTTCTAAGAAACAATTCGACTCATATAAATTTCAAGATTCATATGAAAACGTTTATAAAAACGGTAAATATTAACCAATAAAAAAGGCCCTCATTTCGAGGGCCTTTTTCTTATATAAAGCTTTTATTTTAATGATCGCGCCTTTGGCGAACCGAAAGATCTGAAGATCTTTCTCTCGAATAGCTTGTGCCCTAAATAGGTGCGCATAGACAAAAAAAGAGACTGAAAGTCTCTTTTTTTTAGCGCTTTTAGCGAACCGAAAGACCTAAAGGTCTTTCTCTCGAATATCATGTGCCCAAAATAAGGGCGCATAGACAAAAAAAGAGACTGAAAGTCTCTTTTTTTTAGCGCTTTTAGCGAACCGAAAGACCTAAAGGTCTTTCTCTCGAAAATCATGTGCCCAAAATAAGGGCGCATAGACAAAAAAAAGGACACTAAGTCCTTTTTATTTGTCTATTTAATAGCCTCACGGATATTAGAAGATAGCCAGTCCATTACCCATACAATCGTTGCAATTACGATTACAAGAAGACCAACTTCATTCCACTTTGCCAGACCTTGGTATTGCATTAGCATAGTACCAATACCACCACCACCAACTAGACCAATTACTGTGGCCATACGAACGTTGATGTCCCAACGGTAGATAGTGAATGATAGGTATGGAAGAACGATTTGTGGAACAACACCAAACCAAATAACTTGGATAGGGTGAGCACCTGTTGCCATCATTGCTTCAATTGGCCCATTAGATACGTTTTCAATTTGCTCTGAGTAAAGCTTTGATAGAGATGATACAGAGTGAAGACAAAGTGCCATCATACCAGCAAATGGCCCGATACCAACCCATACAGAGAAGATAATCGCCCATACTAGAGGCTCAATTGAACGTGATACGTTTAAGAAGAAACGTACAATAGTATAAATAGTCATTGTGAAACGTGAACCATTCATTAGGTTTCTTGCTGCAAAGAATGCTAGTAAGAATGCAATTGGTAGCGCTACCGCTGTTGCAATGAAGGCCATATAGATTGTTTCAATTGCTGCAAATAGTGCTTCTTCAAAAATTGCAAAGTTTGGAGTTAAAAGAGCTGTAAAGATTCTCTTTGCTCCTGTCATTCCCGATTCAGATAAGAATTCGTAAATTGAAATTTGAGAAATATAAATACTAGCAATGAATGTTAAAACTACTGTCGCAATAAGAACGAAAGAAAATGGCTCTTTCATGAAAGGAGTATTCTCATCTCTTTTCATGATTCCTGTAATTCCACGTCCTAGTGACATTTTAGTTTTATAAAGGATTGCTGAAATAGCAAAACCAATAGCAAGTGCTATTAGTGGTTGATTCCAAGTAAAATCTGGGTAGCGAAGACCTAGGATTAGCTTCTCCCATACGATTTTCCATGAAACTAGTGCAAGGTATGACCATACTAGGAAGTCGATTACAAATGAGTAAAAATTCATTTTCATCTTCCAAGTAGTTTTATCTTCCTTACGCTTTGGTAAGTTATTAACTTGATTGTCTGCAGTTTGAGTTGTCGTTGTCATTATATATTGTCCTATTTAATCAAAGTAATTAGTTAATTGTTACTTCAACGGCATCTTCACCGTAAATTGTTTGGAACCATTCTTCGTTGATATCTAGAGGTTGACCTTCATAGATAAGCTTTCCACCTTTAAGAGCTACAACACGTGAAGCGTACTCTCTTACAAGTGAAAGGAAGTGTAGGTTACAAATTACAGTTACTCCAAGTTCTTCATTTACCTTTTTCAGGTATTGCATAACCGAGTGTGAAGTTGCAGGGTCAAGAGACGCAACAGGCTCATCAGCAAGAAGTACCTTTGGGTTTTGCATAAGTGCACGTGCAATCGCAACACGTTGCTGTTGACCACCTGAAAGGTTGTCTGCTCTTACGTTTTCTTTACCTTCAAGGCCTACGATCTTGATGTAATCTTGTGCTTTTTTCTTATCTTCTTCTGAGTAGATACCAAAAATTGACTTGATAACACCTGTTTTAGATAGAGTTCCTGAAAGAACGTTTGTCATAACAGTTCTTCTTGGGATTAAGTTAAAATGTTGAAAGATCATTCCAATGTTTGAACGCGCTTCTCTCATTGAGGCACCCTTTAACTTTGTAATGTCTTTACCTTCGAAGTTGATTTCTCCACTTGTTACATCGTGAAGACGGTTCATACATCTTAGCATTGTCGATTTACCAGAACCTGATAGACCAATAATTACTAGGAATTCACCTTTATCAACGTTGAAACTTACGTTGTTTAGGGCGTGGCATCCATTTGGATAGACTTTATTAACATTTTTGACTTCTAAAATCATGTTTGTTCTCACTTTATAGATTTTTGTAAATTATTTCTTTTGAAGTTGCTCTTCTAAGTTAATATTTAGTGTTTTAATTACGTTTCTTAATCCATCATAATCTGCATCAGTTGTATCAACTAGGCCACCAACACTGTAAATATTTTCGAATACATCCTTACCTTCTGGTGTAGCTATGTATTTTTTTACCGCTGTGATGAATTTATCAGTAACTTCTTGTGGAAGTCCTTTTCTGAATACGAATGGGTCATTTGGGATCTTCTCAGTAATTTGAACGATTTTTACCTTATCTTCAACATCTGGGAATTGAGTTTTTACACGTGAACGAGCATCACGGATTGTTCCGTCTTCAGAAGGTGCTGAGTAGTAAGTTGCACCAGCATCTACTTGTCTTTGATATACCATTGTTACAACGTTGTCGTGCTTAATTGCAAAAGTTGTATTTCCTGGTTTTACATCATTTTCCATCATAATCTTTAAAGGGAACATATAACCTGAAGTTGACGATGGGTCAGTGTAAGCAAACTTCTTACCTTCTAAGTCTTTAATTGAGTTAATACCACTATCTACATGAGCAATGATTTGTCCTTGGTAGTAATCATGTCCATAACGAAGAACTTTAAGTTTTGCACTTGCACCATATTTTTCATTGGCCATTAAATAACCAAATGAGTTCATAACTGCAATGTCAGCTCTCTTTGAACCAAATGATTCAACAACAGAGATATAGTTAGTAGGGATACCTGTCTTAAAGAAGTATCCAGTTTCTTTTTCTAGGAATTTAATGAAGTGAACAGAGTTCGATGCAATTGTGTCTGCGTCTACAGATGGAGTGAAGTAAAGTTTTACAGGATTGTCTTTGCTTCCTAGTTTCATATCTCTTTTACATGAGATACCTGTTGTGATCGCTAGAGCAATACTCATAATAGCAACGATTGTGTGTTTCATTTGTTGTTCTCCTCTATTAAAGCATGTTGCTAATGCATGCATATATAAACGTAATATTTGCGTTCTAAAAAAATCTAACATTTTGAAATTACGCTCTTTTAACATGAATGAGACAGATTTTTAATGTCAACCTAATCACATTTATAATTATCTTTAAAAAGTGAGTAATTACAGTAACTTAATTGCAGTAGTTTTTATAATATTTAAATATTGTTTAAAAGAATAAGGGTTATAATATATGCATGGCATTAAACATCAAAAGACTTGAACGATTGCCACATCCAACAGAGCAGGTAAACAATGATCAGGTACCTGTTGAAGAGCCTGGTCGTGGTGCTGAAGGGTCTAAAAACTATGAAGACAATATAAACGATAGCAAGCGATTCTCACTTGTTAGAGGATATGTTGAGGCTATTTATAGAGACCAAAAAAATCCAAAAAAGAAACGTAAGGAAAAGCGTAAAAATTTTTTTGAATCAATCTCAGAAAAACATCAGCATGCAAAAGAGAAAGCAAAAGAGAAGAAAAAGAAATTTGCTGATGCAATTAGACGCTTAAATATCTTGTAATTTTATTTACATTGTAAACAAGCTTACAGGCCAGAGATTGGCCTAAAATCGAGGTGATTAGGCCTAAGAAGAGTCGTTTTCTTTAGTGCCAAGTGCGCTACTTTTCCAAGCTGTGATTCATTAAAAAATATTCTCTTTAGCAGCTTATTTGCTGTTGGTGTTTGCTTCTTAAGGTTTGCAAGAATTTGTATTCTTTGAATTAGAATATTTGCTAATTCTTGATGCTCTATAGGAAGTCTTGGGTGTATTTTTAAAATATTTGATAATATAAATTGATAGGTTTCAGGATGAGATTCATAGATATATTGGCAAGTACAAAAGATAAGCTCAAGCTTTGCTATTAACTCTTTATCATTTGAAAAGTTCTTCTTTGAGTGATCAATTGCTAATTGTAAATAATGGTAGCATCTTTCTTCATCATTCTCGTTAAAGGCCAATTGGGCATCATTTAAAAGTCTTTTTAATTTTAGAATTGATTCTAATTTCTTAGTTGGCCTCGAGCCTTTGGAAACTTTTATTGTATCTTGCGTGAAGACATTTTTCTTAAAGTAGTGATGAATAGAGAGATTTTTTGAATCAAATAGTGTTAGGGCCAGGCTATTTGCATCAAAGCTTAAACAAGCATGACTAATAGGTAGGAAGCTCTTTTGGTATATATTTATATGCCTCTTTAGCTCACTCTTACTTTCAAGAGTTACAAATTCACCACCATCTAAAACCTTTGTATTCTTACCATCTATTTTTACAATTTTATAATTTCCACTTTCATCTTTTAAATGAAATTCCCAATGAAAGACTAATTGTCTTTGCTTTAAAAAATCACAGGCCGACTCAATAGTGTCACAACCTAAGAGAGTGACAAGTGCAAGGTAAGAAGCATTTTCTCCTTCATAGTTTAGAGTAAGGGCCTCTCTTTGAACAAGGCCAATACTTAGGCCTGCTTCATTTATGCCACCATAAGGTGCAAATGGGGATAGAAGGTCTTGTAAAACATAGGCCTCAAGACTTCCTTCACATTTAAAATGAACAAATCGAAGTTTATCAAAGAATGAGTCTTGAATAGGAGAGTTGATAAATTCTTTATACTTATCATCTCTTAAATGAAAGTCATCAATCTCATCAAAGATAGCACCAGGATTGTTTAAGAATTCGTTCATGTAAACAAGGTATAAGGCATTTTCCTGTGAAGTCCCCAGACCTTGAGCATATTGATTTATTAGTTCATTAAAACTTGATCGATAATAGTCATCTTCTATTAATTCTTTGCTCGACTTTTCGAGTCTTCTTTTGAATAGGAGACTGAAGAACTTGTGTATTGGGGTTTTCAATGCTTTGGGGCCAAAAAATGAACTTTCTTGAATTTGTTTCCAGGCAAGATTTACGTCTTCTTTATCGATTGAAGCTAATTGGTAAATACCATCTGTGACCTCTCCGAAGAGTTCAATGTCCATTAATTCATGGTGGGCATTTTTACGTTTTTTTGAAGTCATAGGAGTATTCATGTCTAATATTTTAAGTTCACTTGTTAATCCTAGCAATCAAACTTTTATTGCCGTATGTGTTGCTCTATCAGGATTAAGAGTTGCTGTTGAGTTAACACGTTTTTCACCTGCAAATTGGCCAATCTCAAAAAAAATATCAAAGGCCTTTGGCCAGGACTTTACAGAGAGGTTCCATCGAGTTGGGCTCTATATTTGTATTGGTCAAATCATTCTTTGGGCACCAGAGCTACTCTTTGCCTAAGTGTCCCTCATATAGGCTAATCTTACCTGAGTAACTATCAAAAGGGGCCTTGACTCTTAATTCTTTTTCTTGGGCCTTTTTTCTAATGTAGATTTTAATTTCTTTATCTAGGCCATGTTGTTTTACACTATCTTTTATTTGAAAGATTTTATTTAAGAATAGGCCATTTTGCCTTGCCGTTACCTTAAAGTCTTCAACTCGTTTTAATTCATTCCATAATTGACGTGGTTCAACTCTACCGGTTAGTAACTCAGAAAATGTTAAGTAAATAAGAGGGTCAGACTCAAAATTATCACCCATTAAGACTAATGATGATGGGATATCAGTCATATTTATAATATCTAGTAGGTGGCCAAGTTTATAGATCCCCTGAGTTTTAATATCTTTTGGTGATAAATCATTTTCTAAAATTGATAGAATTCGACGATAATCTTTTAAGAAAATACCAGCTGTAAAGATCTCATTAGCATATAACCAATCTCTAATTGCTTCTTCGTAGAAGTGAGGAGAGGCCGAGAGGATAAACGGATGGTAGCCATCATTTATATACTCTTTTAAGATTTTAACTGAGTTTTCTAAAGTCGGATAATTTTTAAGTGGACTTGTTAAAGAGTCATAAATCTCACTCGGTTTTGAATACTTGGTTTCAACAAGAGTCTTATCAAAGTCACAAATAATGATCTTTCTATTATCTGTAATTTTTAGAGGTATATATGTTCCTAGCAGTAATTCTAGGCCTGGATATTTTGAAGTTTCATAGATTTCGATCTTTGATATCGATTCTTTGCTATCTTTAGGCAGAGGTATTTTAGCTAAAAGGCCACCATATGAGTCCGTTTCAAGAGTTTTTGTAAATAGCGTTTCGTTATTCTTTCCTAAAACAACTACTTTGATCTCAAATTCATATGCCCTTAGTAGCTTATATGCTTGAATAGGGAAGCGGGCCTCAAACTTCTCGAAGTCTTTATTCACAGAGTATAGATTTTCACTCATTGTGAAGTCAGCTTTGAGATTTAGGTAGTGATTTGTTTGGATGGCCAAAAAATTTACGGCCTTGGCCCTTTTCAACTTATAATTCCTTGTTAAAATAGACTTTACGTTATTTTATTCTAATAGAGGTTATATGTATATTGAATTCCTGGGTGAGCAGCCGGTTTATATTTCCATGGGTATTAAAGTAGTTAGTTCTATTCTTTTAGGTGGATTTATAGGCTATGACCGTGAGCAAAAGATGAAATCGGCCGGAATTAAGACAAATATGCTGATCTGCCTGGGAGCAGCTACATATACTGCCTTAAGTGTTTTAACGATGACAGAGCATATGGGAACCGTAGCAGATCCAAATCGTATGGCCGCTCAGATTGTAAGTGGGATTGGTTTCTTAGGTGCTGGTGCTATTATTCAAGGTCGAGGCAATGTTGTTGGAATGACGACAGCAGCTACAGTTTGGGTTGTTGCCGCCATTGGAATGACAGTTGGTTTTGGATATCCAGTAATTGCCAGCTTAATCTCAATTTCTTTATTTGCAGTCTTAAGATTAATTAATCCACTGTATAAAATTCTCGAATCAGATCGTGCCAAGCAAAACTTCTATATTGAAGTCTTATCAAATGGACGAATTCGCGGTCACGTTAAAGAAATTCTTTACTCAAGAGTAGAAGATATAGAAATTGTGAGCGAAGAGGTTTTAGATGCTGTTTCTGATGAAAGGCTTTTAACTCTAAATGTTCACCTTCATCCGAGATGGATCCCGCAAATTAGACGTGAGATTAAAACTCTTATTCGTGTTAATAAAGTCGAGATTCACCAAAGAGATCACGATCATTAAGAAAATTATCTCTTAGCGATTCGATATGTTAGTAGAGAAGCCTCTTTATCGTACTTACGTGTGACTTCTGTTCCGTCAAGAATATCAGGAACTTTAAATTGCTTTACAAGGCTTTCAGATCTCTTAGATTTAAAGACGTTGTCACCTTCTTCGACACGTTGATCAAACTTACGGTTTTGAGTAACAGTAATATCTCTTTCTTGTGCATTGATATGAATTGTTGATTCCTCATGCTCTGGTACTTCAATAGAGAAATAATAGAAATTCTCATCTGATCTCACTTGAGGAGAAAGCTTAGAGATATTGTAGAATTTATCAGAGGCCTTCTCCGTAATATTGGTCTTTGCCTTTGTATAGTATTCTTTTAGGCTATTAAGCTCTTGGTCGATCTTTTCTTTTAAGCGGCCCATTAACCCATTATGTTCTTTTTGTAGCTCTTTATATCTCTTTTCAAAATTTTCTTGTTTGGATTTTATATTGTCTTTGTGAAAAGCTTCCTGACTTATCACTTCATTTTTTTGAAAAGCGTCTGTCTGAGACATCTTGTGAAAGTGATCACTTCTTAATTTACTAAACTCACGCCTTTGATCTTTTTCAAGTTGATGAATTTCGTTCTTATTTTCTTTAGATAGGCTTTCAAGTCTTTGATCGTATTTCTTATTGATACCCATAATGAAGTTATCATTTCTGACTTCGATTTCGTTTGCACGATTTTTTGCTTTTGCAGTTTCTTCAATGATAAAGTCTTCATTGTCATATTTTATCTTTTTGGCCAATTCATTTACATTTTGTGATGTATCCTCGAGCTCTTCTTGACCTCTTTGATGTACATATTCCATTTGTTCTTGGTAGATGTCTCTAATCGCATCAATATTGGCGTCAAATTGGGCCTTGTTGAATTTTTCTTGCTTATTAAATTGTTGTGTCGTCTTATCTAGACTCTCTTTTATATTATTAAGACGATTTTCTTTTTGGCCAAGTGACTCGATAATAGCAACTTGGTTTTGATCTCGTACGGCATCGAGTTTTTCTTCACCAATTATACGTTGATCTTGAACTTGTTTATTGTAATTCTTTTTTATATTTTCTATCTCAAGCTTCTTTTGCTTGATGACGCGATCCCTTTGGTCTTTAAGACGTAGGTTGGCCTTTGTGAATTGGGTAGAGTCTTCTAACTTCATAAGTTTTGAGCACCTGGCCTTTCTTGTTCAGCACTTTCCAAAATTGGAGCTGTTAGTGCAAGAGGTGACTTACATGGCATTTTGTTGCCAGTATGTCCTTTACACATCCATGTTTTTAATAAGTTTACACGAATTGAACGATTTCCGCCGTTATATTTTACATATGAATTTGGATCAAGAGTTGAAGTGACGATAACACTTGCTGGCCCTTGAGGCTGTAGGCGTGAAGAAACCATATACTGATAGACTCGATATTCTGCTTGAATACTGAGTGTTAGCAGTGATGCGAGAAGAATTTTATTGAAGCTGCGGATTAGCATCTAAAATCTTTCCTTCCACCATTTCCATCAGTGCACGAGCAACAATGTACTTATCCATTTCCTCAAAAGATGAAAATAGAACTCTTTGTTTCTCTAGGTTATTATGAGTTGAAATCTTCTTGAGAAGACTTTTAGCTTTCAGGCGCTGTGCCTTTGTCATTCTTACTTCTTCGAAACGCTCCTGAATTGAAATGTCCTCGAATAATGGGTAATAACCATTTGCCCCAAAATCGATTAACCTTTTAATTGAATCATAGCGTTTTAAAAATCCTAATTCGATCAACTCATCCTCCTTAATTCGTCTCCATTATTTTATAAACTTTAGGGCCAAGATGGCAGACGGAATACATTTCCAGAAGCCTCGCAGCAATTTTAGGTTTTTTCGAACAGGATCTGAGTAACTCATTGTATTTATAGAATAGTTGAGTCGCTAGGTAAGATATGCGGCCATTGTATTTAAGAAATAATAAAGATAAAATTAAGAGAATGCCATGATGGCAAAACTAAAATACAAGGAATGTTATCAAAATGAACGGATTAAAATCTATTGCTGCAATTTCATTTTTATCATTAACTTTAAATGCCAACGCTTTAGTTGATTATTCTGGTGGCTCAAGTGCTACTAAGTATGATCCAACGACAACAAGTCCAGCTCCTGTGGTTAGACAATCAAGAGCTAAGACTTCTGCTCCTGCTAGTTCTGGATTTGATTGGGGATTTCTTCCACAGGCCGTGGATTTTTCTCTAGGCTATACATCAGCAAAAGCCTTTTATACTGATGAGAATATAAATATGCTTAATATGAAGATCAAGGGAACTTTTTCTCATGGTATCTTTGTTGAGCTTGGAATGAATGGTGCTCAGTCTCTTGAGACATCTGAATATGAACAAGGTAATTCTAGCGCTAAACTAGGCTTTAATTGGCTTGATATTGGAAACGATTATAATAAGCTAATTTTTGATATCTTTGTCGGTACGAATTTTAGTGGAAAGAGTGAATTTTCAACTAAGAGAAGTGATCGCTTTGTGGGTGTGACGACTGAGAAGAGATTTGGTGCGGCGGCCTTGGGCCTGACATATGAACGTACTTTTACTGAAGGTCTCGTTGATGATGAAGAAATGAGCATTGGTGATATTAGTCAATGGAGTGCAGACTTAGGAATAATGGTTTCTTCAGAAATTCAATTTCTCTTAACTTATGGTGAGGTTAAAGTCGGTGCTAGTGATTTCTTAAGTGCCAATTACCTTTCTAGTGATTTAAAATATAGTTATATTAAACCTCAAATGTTTTTAAAGATGGCCAATGCCGTTCGCTTAAACCTTGGGGCAGTTTTCCAAGCATCTCGTCCAGATTCATCTTTAATGAGCTCATCACTAAAGATTTGGGGACTGCCAGCAGCTTATGGGAATACATTATTTGCTGGCCTAAATATTGCGATCTAAATAGATCATAAAAAAATAACGAAGGATTGATCATTGTTAATATCAGATAATATTTACTACTGTAAGAACTGTAAGAAAGTCGTCAAGGATATCGAGGATCTACTCTTTGTAGAAGACGGTTCTAGTTTAAGCTTTTGCAGTGAAGTCTGTATTGAAAAATTCTATTCTCCGTTAATCGATTACTTTACGGGAAAAATTGATAAGAAAAGAAAAGATCTAAATATTGAAGAAGAGGCCTGTTTATCATTATTAGATAATCCAACATATGTGGATAGAGTTCTTCATCGTCCAGATGAAATATGGCGCCTTGAAAATGATCTAAAAGAAGAGATTTTCAGCTTTATTTCTAAAGTAGAGTTTGAAGGTGAAGAGGCTTATCTTGTGGCCTTGTGCTTTGTTTTTGATCATACTCCTTCATTTGTTCTGGCCTTAACGGCCTCATCTAATGAATACTTCATTCAAAACTTTCAAATAGGTGAAGAAGTCGATTCTTTAGAAGATTATCATCAGAAAGAGCTTCCTGGAGAGTCATTAATTGATAATGACGATATGGAAGAAATTGAATTAAAAAAATCAAAGCTTTTGGCAGAGATGATGACTCAAAGAAAAGAGTTCGATATTCCTTTTGAAGACTTTGCCCTTTATATGGAATATTTGCAAAAGACAGTTGAAAGTTATGATGAACTCTATGAGTTTGATGATGAAGATGGAGATCAGGCACTGGCCTATTTTAAGGCCTTTGAACGCTCTGGAGTAAGCTTCTTTTATATTGCACTTTGTATGAGACTTGAAAAAGAAGATCAGACACTGATCATTCCAGTGCTTTCATTTCCAACTATTGATGGGGATTTATCTAATGCGTATAAGCAAGGCAAGCTTCTTGATGGAAATAAGCTTGCCCATTAAATTCTAATTATTAAAAAGATTTGTAGTAGTACTCGCCAAGCTGCTTAAAAGCGTCACAATAAGTTCGATCATTATAGAGATCGATATTAATTGAACACATAAAATAAGCATCATAAGAAATTAGCTCACGATCAAAAGGTGAAGGGAAGTCATAAGTTTTCTCCTTCATGATCATAACACTATTGATTCTAAAGTTCTGGTAGCGACCGTAGTCTCGGTTTTTAGATAGGACAAATTTTGAGATTGTTCCGGAACTACTAATATACTTACATTGAGCTGCTCCAAGGAAAATAGCATTTCCTGAAACTTCTGAAGTAGGGATAACACAGACACGTGAATTTGAGTCTGGGTTCTTAACTTGTATGTAAATATTTGTTTCATTAGTTCTAGACTGACATACCGTACTTGGGCCGAGGTGTTGATTATTTGAGTTTTCAAAGCCTGTCTGGCCATCTAGGGACCATTTACAATGAGCAATTTCACTTGGGATATTTGCTCCGTTGTTTGAGCTTGATGAAGAGTCATCAATATCAATTGTTCCGCCTGTCGAATTTGAAGTGCTCCCTGTTGCCGCTGTGCCATTGTCATAGATTGAGCGTGTCTCTCGTGGTGCTACACAAGAGGTTAGAGCTAAAACTGTTGTGATAAAAATAAAGTTTTTCATTTATTACTCCGTATTCTTACAGTCTCCTTATCGGCAAATCTGAAAAAATATTAATTTTTCATGTAGTTTCTTAACTTTTTAGCCGATAAGTTGATTGATGAAGAAGATTATTTTCACCTTCACCATTTTTGGCCTTGTAATTTTGAGTGCTTATCTCGTTATTACAATGCCTTACCGTTTCTATTATACCTTCCAGAGTGAAGGGGTACAATCGGATTACTTTATTGCCACTGATAGACGCAATATTCTTTATTCAGGTCTGCTTCCTTCTAAAATTAAACGTGGAAAGACTGCGTTTTGGAAGAAGATTCACTTCTCTAATTACTCTTTTGATGTACCTTTCCAAGATGTTACGTTTCAGGTTTTTCCTAGGCCTAAGATTATTAAAGGTAGAACTTATCCATACTTTGATATTCTTGACCATAAAGGTTTGTTAGTGGCATCGGTTTCTGGCTTTCAGGTCTCAAAGTTTAATCCATCTATTCCAATAGATGAAATTTTCAACTTACCAATTATTACTCAATTCATTAAGCCTGCGACCAATCAACAAGTTTGGTTAGATATGCTTAATTTAAATATTAAAATTAAAAATTATAATCTCTATAGTTATAAAGATGTAAAAAGCCTTTTAGAAGATTATCCAATTTCTAAATTAGGTTATTATCTTTATATTTATAAGCTTAGGCAGAAATACTTTGCACATAATGCAAAACGAATTGTTCAAAATGGCCCATTTCATATTATTGAAGAGTATAAAAAAGATGATTTAAAAGGTCTTGCTCGCAGCTATTTCTATGAAAAGGGAAGGCTTTATCAATTTGATATTCACTACAATGAAAAACATCCAGATCATAATGTTGTTAAAGATAAAATGATGAAGAATCTAAAGCTTGAACTCTCACGAGATCAGGAAAGTTCTCTAGCAATGTATAATGAATTTAGAAAGTTAAAGTATCAAAAACGCTTTGATTATCAAGGTATGCTACTAATTTATTCCGCGTGGTCACATGAGCTTGAAAATCAATCATTTTATAAAGAGATGATCTATTATTTAGAAAAAGGTGATTATAAAACATCTCAACTTTTTGGTTTATATGATTTTGCCAAACAAAAATACGGTAAGACTTTCTCAGGCCGTGATGAGATCTTAAAGAATGACCTTAAGTCAAAGATAGAGATGGAAAAGGCCCAAGAGCTGAAAAAACAAGAGCGAGATCTTGCTGATTATAATATTGATGGCGAGACTGAGTTTAAGGATGAAGACTCAAAAATTGATTACATCTTAAAAAATGTCGATGTCAAAGAGGACAAAGACGATCTCACTGAATACTAAACTAAATCTACAAAACTTTCTGGATGATGAAAATTCGGCTTCGAATCGGGGTGCTTATTTGAGTAGTATAGTGTCTGATTTTCACTTGTTTTTATTACACACGTAGGAGTTACTTTTATATTTGCTAGATCTTCAAATTGATGGCCGAGTACTCTTAGTGGAAAGCGACAGTCTAGATTAAATGAATTATCATGATGATCTATGTTAATATTATCTATATCGATCTCTTCATATTCTGTTAGTTCTGATCGGTAAGAGTTAAAGACAAAACAATTCCAACTTGAGTCTGTTCCAAAGTTAAATTCGTAGTACTCACCATCTAACTTATTTAAGATAAAGAATTCAAAACAAGTTTGAGTCCAAAGGCCAATAACACGATTACATTTTTCATTATTCTTACTGAAGTAGACAGTGTCGATATTACCTTTCATCGTAAAATGAAAGTACATATAATCTTCAACGACCTTAACCTCTGCCAGAAGCCTAAGCTCTGGTAGGTTAGGGTCGCCTTGATTAAAAGGTATTAGCTCAAATTGTTTTGAAATCATTTTTTATATCTTGGTTACTCTTACTTATTATTACCCATAATATTCGTTAGGAAGTCTACTGGTAAAGGGAAGAACGTCGTTGATTTCCCTTCTCCACTAGAGATTTCTTTCATTGTATCAAGGTAGCGTAGTGTGATTGCATTAGGGCTTTCATTTAAAACCTTAGCTGCTTCTGATAGCTTGAGTGCCGCATCAAATTCACCTTGAGCAGAAATTACTTTTGCTCTTTTATCACGTTCAGCTTCGGCCTGTTTTGCCATCGCTCTTTGCATCTCTATTGGTAAGTCAATGGCCTTAACTTCAACAGTTGATACCTTGATTCCCCATGGCTCAGTATGCTCATCTAAAATAGATTGAAGACGTGCATTGATTTGATCTCGCATAGAAAGAATTTCATCAAGTTCAAATTGTCCAATTACTGATCGAAGTGTCGTTTGTGCAATTTGCGCAGTTGCTGCTAAGTAGTTTTCTACTGCAACTACTGACTTTTCTGGATCTTCTACTCGAAAGTAGACAACTCCATTTACTTTAAGAGTTACGTTATCCTTAGAGATAATATCTTGTGATGGAATATCCATCGTTACTGTACGCAAATCGACTTTATGCATTTTTTCAAGCCCTGGGATTAGCAGGATAAGTCCTGGCCCGCGAACTGCTGTAAAGCGTCCTAGAAAGAAGATAACTCCACGTTCATATTCCTTAAGGATCTTGATCGTATTAAATAATAATATTAGTAATAAAATGACAAATGGTAGAAAAGGGGCGATGTGCATCATATAGATCCTCCGTGAATTGACAAAAACTTTACAATTAGATGACTCTTAAAAAATAGCTAAAGCTATTATATATTCAAGAACTAAGGGGTGATTAACAAAAACTCTCTCTTCCTTGTCAAAATCAATCGTCCCTCAACGATACCCCTTAGTTTTTTTCTTATAACCAAAAAAACTTTCTAATCTCTCTTCTTACCCAGTTAATATCGCTCTTTGTTGGCAGATCATTTGTACTCATTGACATCATTAAGCTTATTAATTGGCGAAAAGACTTTCTTTGACTCATATTAAACCTCATATATTTATTAGTAATTTTACATTATCTTTCTTTATAATGGTAACTTTATCTCCAACCTTTAGCTGAGACATATCTCCATTGGCCGTCAGTTGCCAAAGCTCCCCATTAAATTGAGTGTAATACTTATCGCCATCAATTGCACTGATGGCAACAGTGCTTCCTGAATATGGATCATCAGGCTCTGAGAATATACGTTTGCGTGACTTATAGAAAATATAAGCAATCAGTCCAATAAAGGATAAGATAGCACCAATGCTAGAAAATAGCACTGTCGCTGATATTTGTAAGTAAGACTCTTCTGTTTGAAAAAGATAGAGTGAGCCAATAATTAAACTCGCAATTCCCGCTATGGTAAGAATACCAAAACTGGTGATATAAATTTCAAGAATAAAAAGAACGAATGAAGCGATAACAAGTAGAAGTGCTCCAACATTTAATGATAGAACTCCAAAAGAAATACCGGCCACTAGTATTAAAACAGCACCAACACTTCCTGCAATAAAGCCACCTGGTGCTTGAAACTCAAGATAAATTAAAGCAGCACCTATTAAGAAGAGAATATAGGCCATATCGGGTGAAGCAAAGAAGGCCATCACTTTTTGTCCGATGGTTTTTTCAAAAGTTACAACAACGTGATTGCTTTCAACGCTAATTTTATATTTCTCATGATGCTTTTGATATTCTTTGCCGTTAATAAGTTCGATTAAACCATCTTCACCCTGGATTTTATCGACGATTCCATTGTGAGCATTTTCTTCTAAAGCTTCTTGGGCCGTAAGGCTAGTTGCTTCAGTTATCATTTTTGTGTAAATCTTTGGATTCTTTCCTGTTCCATCTGCTTGCGATTTAACAAGGGCAACAAGATCGTTGATAATCTTGTTTTTCATATCTCCCTCTTTAATATCTGAGGAACCTGAAATTGGTGTTGCTGCTCCAATTCGTGTACCGTCGGCCATATATAAAGTAGGGATACTGCTTGAAATAATTGCACCAGCACTTGTGGCCGATGCTGAAGATGGGCCAATCCATCCGATAACGAGATTTTCACTATTGGCGATCAAATGCATAATGTCTTTAGTAATACTAACCAGTCCTCCTGGTGTATTCATTTTTATTAGAAGAGCTGAGCCTGGCTCATTCTTTATTGATTCTTGTGCTTTCTTTAGATGATTTAGAGTCACCGGTGTGATTGCCTCATTTACTTCTACTATCAGAAATTTATTGATTTTATATTCTTTTGTTTGAGCAACTGCATCGTTACCAAAAAAGTGCATTGATAAGAATGTAATGATTGTTACAAAACTTGTAATGATAGTATTTCTCATATATCTTGACCTGCTTATTTTAGAAGGAGATTTCATGTCATCAAATAATATTACTTATAAAGTAATTATCGCTCATTTTTTTAATCCTATAAATGATAAAATATGTGAATTTTTAGAAGATTACGCTATTGTTGCTAAGCGCAACGCTAAAGGTGACTATAAAATCGTACATCGCTGCCACAAGTCAAAATTAAATGAATATATTAAAAGAAAAAAGTCTGTGGAAATTATTGATAAGTCTGGTCAATATGTCATTCCTGGTATGTATGATACACATTTTCACTGGGTACAAGATGACGTAAGAACGATGCCAAAAGCAAATCTATTATCTTGGCTTGAAAATTATACGTGGCCATATGAGGCTAATTTTAAAAAAGTTTCTTATGCAAAAAAGAAGGCCCGTGAGTTCGCTAAGAAGATCGCTAATAATGGAACAATTGGTGGTGCTTGTTATGGATCTATTCACTCTCATTCTGTATCTGAGGCATTAGAAAAATTTGAAGGTGATTATATTCTTGGTAATGTTCAAATGACAATGAACTCGCCTGAGTATCTCACAATGGGAATCGAAGATACGATTGCTCAAACAGAAGAGCTTGCAAGTAAGTATAAAAATAAATATGCCGTAACACCACGCTTTGCAATTACTACTGATCCTAAGACAATGAGTGCAGGAGCAAAAACGGCAAAGAAGCATCGCTCATTTATTCAAACACACTTAAGTGAAACACAAAATGAAATCGACTTTGTTCTTAGTATTTATAAAAATATCGAAGGCTTTGAAAAAGTAAAAACGTATACAGAAATTTACGATAAAGTAGGTCTATTAACACCAAAGACAATCATGGGCCATGGTATCTATTTATCACCAAAAGAATTAAAGCTCTTATCACAAAAGCAAACAATGATTGCACATTGTCCTACAAGTAATGCTCCTATTAAGGAGTTAGGTCTTGGCTCTGGCCTTTTCGATTATAAAAGGGCCAATCGTTATAAAGTGCATTGGGCCTTAGCTAGTGATATTGGTGGTGGCCCATTCTTATCAATGCTTGATGTGATGAATTCATTTGTTTGTCAAAATCATAAGAAAGGACATCGTGATGCTTCATACACTCAGGCCTTGTATCGCGCAACCCTTGCAGGTGCAAAATCACTTAAATTAGACAAGGAGAGTGGGAACTTCGAATTAGGAAAGAAACTCAATTTTGTTTCACTTGGAAGCAAAAACTTCCGCGGCAACTTAACAGTTGAAGACAAATTAAAAAAGTTGATTAAGAGACCTAACAAATTACGTGAACTTTATTCTGATTTAATTGAATCGACATATTACAACGCTCACATGATTTCAGGTAGATAACAAGCAATATGATTAATTGAGTTAACGATGTTTGGTTAAACCAAAAAAAAGTTATATTAATTAAACTTTTTTACTAACAATTTAGTAAATGTATTTACAAAAATATTTTGTTGCTTTAGAATATATTTAGATATGAATCGTAAGTGCTTGAATATATAGTTAGGAGTAAATGCATGAGAAGTTTTAGTCACATCGCAAAATTAATTAAAGACAAGAGAACAGCACACCCAAAAGGCTATTCTCAATCAGAGCTGTCTCACCTTTTAGGTTACAAAAACGGACAATTCATTTCAAACGTTGAGCGTGCATTATGTAACATTCCTTTAAAGATGTTACGTCGTGTTTGTGAAATTCTTGATATTGATGAAGCTGAATTAAAGACAGCAATTATTAAAGATCACGAAGAAACACTTGATAATTATCTTAAAGATGGTTCTGGTGTAGTAGGTGCTACAACAGAAACAACAGAAGCTGCGCAATCTTCTAACTTTGTTTACTAAGATATAGTTAAGTTATTTAGACAAAAATGTTGATAAAGAAAAAGGGAGCTAAATTAGCTCCCTTTTTTTATGTTTAGATTAAATTTAAATTATAATTATAAACCTTTATAGGCCTTGTAATCTTCCAAGCTACCCATCGACTCTTCAGTATCTTCAGAGTAGTCGGCTTGAATTTGAGTTTGTAGATAATGTGGATCTTCAATTTCTTCAACACTTACTTCAGGTGCAACTTCACCAAGTGGGAGCTCGTGATTATTTGCATAAGTTGTATCCATCTTTAGGGATTCAAACTTCTTTTCAAATATTTCTAGTTCCTCTGGCTTTAGTCTACCTTTGAAGTCTAAGAAAGTTTTTTGAGTGTCGATAAAATTTTTCTCAAGTTTTTCTTTTTGTTTTTCACCAACACGATCAAAGTTTTCAAAATATTTCTTTCTGGCCATGATGTGTTGTTCGAGAAGATTTAAATACTTCACAATAACAAAGTCTTCACCTTTTAAGTGACTTGTTCCACTGCGACGATTGCGTCCCTGAGGGCGCCTTCTACGGTTGCGATTATTTGAGCGACTTCCACTTTTCTTAGGGGCCGCTTTTTGTCCCTTGTTTGGACCTTGAGACTTTGTTTGTTTTTGTTCTTGGCCTTTTGCGCCCTTGGCCTGCTGCTTATTATTTGGGCGACGACGGTTATTGCGTCTTCTCTTATTATTTGGACGTGGCTTATTTGCATCACCCTTATTGTTGCTGGCCTCTTTTTTGCCTTGCTCCATTAATGATTCCTTCTTCTATTAATTTAAATTTAATTATAGCCCCTAATATTGCGAAGTAAAGCTACAACTTGTCTAACTCCTATGTTAAAATTGGCCAATTTCAATTCGAACAACTCTCTATTAACTTAAAAGGGGAATTTATATGACTAACAGAGTTAAAGTTGCCGTAACAGGAGCTGCAGGACAAATTGGTTATGCAATTCTTTTTAGAATTGCTTCTGGACAAATGTTTGGTCCAGATACAGAAGTTGAATTACAACTTCTTGAACTACCTCAAGCACTAGGTGCTCTTGAAGGTGTAAAGATGGAATTAGATGACTGTGCTTTTCCATTACTAAAGAATATTGTTTGTACAGATAAGATGGAAGTTGCATTTAAAGATGCTAACTGGATTCTAGCAATTGGTGCTGTTCCAAGAAAAGACGGAATGGAAAGAGCGGATCTATTAAAAGTTAATGGTGGAATCTTTGGTCCACTTGGAAAAGCTATGGCAGAGCACTCTGCACCAGATTCAAAACTATTTGTTGTTGGTAACCCATGTAATACAAATTGTTATATCGCAATGGAAGCTTCAGGACTTGATAAGTCACGTTTCTTTGCTATGACTACTCTTGATGAGAAGAGAGCAAAAACTCAACTAGCTCAAAAAGCTGGAGTTGATGTAACTGAAGTTACAAATATGACAATCTGGGGGAATCACTCAGCAACTCAATACCCAGACTTCTACAATGCAAAAATTGGTGGAAAGTCAGCTGCTGAAGTTATTGGCGATGAAACATATTTAAAAGATGAGTTCATCACAACTGTTCAAAAGCGTGGAGCTGCAATTATTAAAGCACGTGGTGCTTCATCTGCTGCTTCTGCTGCTAATGCTTGTGTAAATGGTGTTTACGCACTTACACACGACACACCAGCAGGTGAGACATTCTCTATGTGTCTTGCTTCAAAAGGTGAGTACGGCGTTGATGAAGGTCTTATCTTCTCTTTCCCATGTCGCGTTGAAAACGGTGAGCTAAAAGTTGTTGAAGGACAAGAGCATAATGAATTTGGTCAAGAAAAATTCAATGCAACACTTGAAGAACTTCGCACTGAAAGAAATACTGTAAAAGAACTAGGTCTAGTTTAGGTGCCATGCTCCTTTTGTTTCGCAAATGCTAAATAAAAGGAGCACACCTTTTCAATTCTTCTTTGCCAGGTTATTTAAAATTTAATAAAACGATCATTTAGCACATGCGAAACAAAAGGAGCATGGCACCCTCTTAAATTCTAATTCCCAATCTAAATTTTGCTAATATTTGAATGATAATAAGCGGTGCAAGAGATGAATATCCTACGATAAGCCAGCTCTGTTTATCGATTAATTTCAAGCTTAAAATACTTCTAAGGCCAGGTATGAAGACAGCGGCCAGTAGTATAATCGTACAAAGTACAACTGCTCCCCAGACATGAATATTTCTAGTAATTTCATTAATAAATAAATTCGATTTTTCAAGTCTCATATTAAAGACATGGAAGACCTGTCCAAATGCTAAACTTAAAAATGATACTGTTAGTGCGGCCTTGTCATCATTTGTTGTTTTTAAAGTATAGAGAAAGCCTGTTAGAACACATGCTGTGAGAATAGCACCATATAGTGATATCAATCCCCACTTTCTCTTTGTTATAATTTGTTCATTACGAGGCCTTGGTCTTTCTTCAAGATAGGTATGATCGCCTTCACCCATACCCAGAGCTAGGGCCGGAAAAACATCTGTGACAAGATTTAGAAATAGAATTTGTAAAGGTAGTAGGGGAAGAGGAGCATTGATAAAGGATGCAATTGATACAATTAAGATCTCACTTATATTACAAGAAAGCAGATAGACCACAAAACGTTGAATATTGCTATATATGATTCGGCCCTGTTTAATGGCCAAGATTATTGTGTTAAATCGGTCATCTTGTAATACCATATCAGAGGCCTCTTTTGCGATTTGAGTACCTCTTTGTCCCATGGCTATACCTATATCTGCATTCTTAAGCGCTGGTGCATCATTTACACCATCGCCTGTCATTGCAACGACTGCGTTCTTAGCTTGAAAATATTCGATTAAGTCTAGTTTTTGAGCAGGACTTACACGGCTAAATACTTGTGTTTGATTAACTTTATCCCTTAGGCTTTCATTCCATTCTTCTTTAGGTCCAAGTACTTTGCCATTAATTGAAAGATTATTACTTTCTTCAATAAGTCCTATTTCTTTTGCAATTTTTAAAGCAGTGCCTTCTTGGTCTCCAGTAACCATAATCGTTCTAATTCCAGCTTCTTTTGATTTTGTGATAGCATCTTTTACGTCTGAACGTGCTGGATCAAGTAGCCCTACAAGCCCTAAAAAGTTTAGACCTTTATATGGTGGCTCATTTATAGAGGAGACTGTCTTAGTTGCTAAGGCCAGAATTCGCAATCCATCTGCTGCCAATAAATCATTTTCTGTCTTCCATTTTAATTTTAAATCATCAGAAAAATCTAGCGCTCCATCATCTGTTTCAATATTAGTACAGGCTGCAATTACGGCCTCTGGTGCACCTTTTACGGCCACTATAATTTGCTTATCACTTTGGTGATAAGTGGCCATCATAAGAGTTGAACTATCAAAGGGGACTTCTTTTAGCTCTGGTGTTGTTTTTAATACTTCATCTCTTCTAATATTAAACTTATTAGCGGCATTCAGTAATGCAATCTCCATAGGATCGCCAATGTTTTTGTCACTATTTTCATGATTGATTTTAGAATTATTACAGAGAAGACCAACCTTTATTAATTTCTTTAATTCAGTATTTTCTTGAAGATTGTGATGATCGTCCAAATTATATGTATCACCATGGCCTTTCATAAGCCTTACTTTCATTCTATTTTCAGTTAATGTCCCTGTCTTGTCTGTAAAGATGATTGATGTTGCACCTAGAGTTTCTACAGCGGCGAGTTTATTAATTAATGCATTATTTTCTGCCATTCTCCACATGCCCTTTGCAAGGGCCAAAGTTGCAACAATGGGAAGGCCTTCTGGGATTGTTGCAATTGCTAGCGCAATAGCAGTCTCTAGCATGAGTATAAAACTTTTCCCGGCCATAACACCTGAAATTGCAATTAAAATAGCAATGGCCAAAGAAAACCAAACGATTTGACCACCAAGTTTATCAAGCCTTTTTTCTAAAGGAGTTACTTCTTCTTTTTCTTGTTGAATTGCTTTTGCAATTTGTCCAACTTCAGTCATCATTGCCGTGGCAATAACAATACCCTTGCCTGAGCCTCTTGTTATTGAAGTACCTTTGTAGAGTATATTATTTCTTTCAGCTATGATTGTATCTTTAGAAAGTGTTTCAGCAGTTTTATCTACTGGTGCTGATTCCCCAGTAAGTATCGACTCATTCACATTTATATTATTAGCTTCAATAATTCTAATATCTGCACCAACAACATCTCCTGCTTCAAATATGACAATATCCCCGGGTACTAGTTCTTTAGTATCGAGATTGATTGCTTGTGCATTTCGAATGACTCCAGACTTTGAAACTCCTATCTTCTTTAATGCTTCCATTGATCGTACGGCCTTAAGTTCTGTAAAGAAACCAAGCGCTGTATTAATAATCAGAACGGCCACAACTGTTAGGCCTTCTATTACATGACCCATAAAAAAAGAAGTTGCACAGGCCAGAGCTAAAAGTAAAACGATGATACTTTTTAATTGTCGAATTAGGATTGATAGTTTTGAGATAGGTGGCTTAATCGTTAAAATATTTTTGCCATATTTTGAAGTCTTCTTTATGACTTCTTCTTGAGAGAGTCCGTTTTTAATATCACTTTCTAATTCGTTTAGGATATCTTCAATTGATTTTTTAGAATAAGGTAAACTTTTAGAGGTTGTCATATTTATTGCCCTCTAAATCATATTAAATCTAGAATACTTCTTTGCTCTTCAATTGAAAGTGGTTTTACTGAGTCGACTTTCTTTCTTTTTATTCCACTCTTAGCGATAACCTTATCGAGGTGATGAATACGATCGACCACGTTCTTAGTCATTTTAAATAACCAGTCAGGAATTTGATCCTTTATTGTTTCACTGTCGATCTCCATAAGAGTTGTCGGTGTTTTAGTCATAACGTAGGCTGCGCGGTGAGTTCCAGCAAAGAACGCCATTTCACCTATCATTTCTCCTGGACCTATTGTCGCAACAGGACTTACCTTGCTTCCATCTACAACAAAAACAAGTAATTCGCCTTCTTCAACTAGATAGATCGTATCTGACTGATCGCCTTGTTTAATGATGATTTTATTTGCTTCGTGAGTAAGTCTCATAAGGCCTCTCTATTGTAGTTGAGTAAGTTGTTTAAGTTTAATAACAAGTTCATTAACAAGTTTTGGGTAATAGATATCTTGTGGCGTCTTTTTAGTAACAAAAAGTGGATTACGCATATAATTTTCTTTTATGATTTGTTGAAAATCAACTAAATCAATATTTTGATTAATAGCTGTTCTTTCTAAAATTTTAGTGAAAACAGGATGAGAAGATTCCACTTCACACGCAAAGGCGAGCTTAAGTAGAGCTTGCTCGTAAGATTTCGTTATCTGACCTTGTTTTCGATAGAGCTCTTGCTTTAACTGATGATATTTTGTATTGGCCACGATCTTCTTATCAAGACTTTCCACCAGTAACTGACCTTCCTTTGTTTTACCTTGCTCTAGTAGGTTATCAAGTTTTTGGAGTGCTTTTTCTATTTTATCATTTGTCGTATCTTCACAAACTTTAAGATTACTTATTTCTATATTAATTGGCGGTAAAACCATTAGTACATTTACACCTTTTTTCCTTAGTTCTCGAAGGAAGCTCTCTAATCGATGTTGATAGAGTAGAACTTCTTTATCAAAAATTGAGCGAAAGGCTTCAGCGCTTAACTTAGAATAATCTAATGGCGTTACTTGTTTTTCTAGCTCTTTTATATTTTCGTTAAGATAGAATAACTTAGATAAATTGGGATATAATTTAATGAAACTTTGAATATAGAGATTTCGATATATCTTAAAGTTAATATTATTAATATTTAATTCTTTGTTTGATTTTGGATAGAGTTCTTCTTGCATCTCAGAAAAACCAGTGGCCAATATAATTATTTTAGGAACCTTAGTAAGCTTTGAGACCTTCTCAATTGTACGAAACAAACTTTCGTTCTTTGCTGATATATTATAAATAGCTAGAGGCCTGGCCAATTTCTGAGAGAGCTTTGTTGTGATTTCTCCAATATATGGGTTTAAGGTCTTGCCCAGATCATCACCAATTACAAGAACATCTGTATTTGATGCGATATCATCTGGCCCATAAACAGAATCACTTAACTTATAGGGGGCCGGGTCATCGCGAAGAGGCATCTCGTAATAATGGTAAGTTAGCCCTCCTAGAATTGCGATAATTAGAACACAGGCCAAATAAAATAAAATGTTGAATACTTTTTTCATAAAATCTATATAAGTTTTGTCTATGCCTTTATTATATACGTAATTTCTGGTACATAGAAGACCTTATGAAAGATGCAAAAAACACCAGATGGGTACCTGAGCTTTTAGCTCCAGCAGGAAGCCTTGAGAAATTAAAAGTCGCCATTAGTTATGGTGCAGATGCTGTCTACTTAGGCGGGCAGAAATATGGACTACGCCAAGCCGCGGATAATTTTACTATTGAAGAAATCCGAGAAGGTGTTGAATTTGCTCATGCGCATGGCTCATGTGTTTATGTCGTTCTAAATTCTTTCTTTCACGATAAAGACTTTGACGGGCTATTGGATTTTATTCAAGAGCTTGACGCTGTTAAAATTGATGCCGTTATCGTTTCTGACCCTGGTGTTATTAATTATATCGCAGAAAATACTAATCTAGAGATTCATTTATCAACACAGGCCAGTTGCTTAAATGTTGAAAGTGCTAAGCTTTGGAAGAAGCTTGGTGTTACGAGAATTGTTCTCGGACGTGAAGTCTCAATTGCTGATGCAAAGATGATCAAAGAAGAGGCCGGTGTTGAAATTGAAATGTTCGTACACGGATCAATGTGCATGGCCTACTCTGGAAATTGTGTTATCTCAAATTATACGCAAGGCCGTGATTCAAATCGTGGTGGTTGTGCCCATAGTTGTCGCTTTGAGTATAAGATTGATGATGGGAAGAAAGAACTTAATAGCTATTTTATGAGCTCAAAAGATTTGGAAGGGATTAGACTTCTTCAAGACTTTATTGATGCTGGAATCGACTCTCTGAAAGTCGAAGGTCGTATGAAATCACCAATGTATGCAGGTACCATTTCAATGGTCTACTCTCAGGCCCTTGCTTACTATAAAGAGCATGGAAACTTCTTAAGTGAAGACCTTTTAAAATGGGAAGAGGAGCTAACTAAAGTTACTCACCGAGCATATACTCAAGCATCTTTAGTTGAAGAAGCTGATGAGAGCTCTATTTATAATGATCGTGAACACGAAGAGAAGACATATCGAGCTATTGGAAAGGTTGCTCAAGTTGTAAAAGATGAGTTTATCGTTGTTGATGTAAAGAGTGCATTTGAGATAGGGGAGTCTTTAGAGATTCTTCCGTTTAATGATTCTCACGTCGAAGTAAATATTAGTCACATTAAAAATCTTGCAGGACAGGACTTCAGTCGCACTCGCCCTGGTGCCTTATTTAAGATTCCATACGTTGATGGGGTTGATATTAATAATCTCGTACGTGCAAGGGTTACTAATTAATGAAGGCCATTACTTATATTTCACATATTGATGAACTTGAATCACTGGATACTAGTAAATTCAGTGAGGTTATTCTTGCAACGCGATTATTCTCTCAGGTTGGAAAGCTAACAATAGATGAAATGCTTGAGATTATAGAAAAGTGTAAGGCCCAAAAAGTTAAGTATACTCTAGAGTGGGATATTCTTATGACGGAGAGCCGTTTTAAGATGTATCGTGAACAATTCAAAAAATATGCTGATTTAGGTTTTTCGAGTATTCGCTTAAGAGATCCTGGGGCCATTAATTTTATCTTAAATTCTTATGAGAACTTAAGTATTGACCTTTTACTTGATACTGGTGGGCATCACAATATTAAGGCCATCAAAGTTTGGAAGAATTTAGTTGGTGATCGTTTAAGAAAGATTATTCTTTCTATTGAGTTATCAAGCAATGTCGTAAAAGAATTTTGTCAGGAAATTAAGAGTTGGGGTGTGAAAACGGAACTTCTTGTTCTCGGGCGCATCCTACTATTTTATACACCACGAAATCTTGTTTCTCCTTTATACACTGATGAAGATTTAGAAGAATTTGAAAATAATGGTAAATATATAGAAGTCGCTGGCTCTAGTGAAGAATCTCCCCATAAAGGTTTTCCAATTATTGAAAATCAGCATGGGACTTTTATGTTTAACACGAAAGACCAGTACCTACTTGAATACTTAGATGAAATTGAAGAGTGTGGCGTTGATGATATTAGAATTGACGTAAGACACCTCGACAAGGAGTCTAAGTCCGTTGTCGATAAAACGATATCTCTTTGTGAGAACTTTAATAAGGAAGAAGCAAAAGAATTTAAGAATCAATATCCTAACAGTACAACTCGTGGCTTCTTTCATGTGAATAAATCAGATGTACTTTTTAAAAAGCTTAAGAATAAGAGAGTCCAACGTGAGGATCAAGGCTTCATTGGTGAAGTTGTGGATGTTGTTAAGAAATCTCATATTGCTATTCTTGTAAAAGGTATGAGAAATGAGGATATTGCTCTAAAAGTAGGTGATGAACTTAGACTTTCTACTCCAGATGGGAAAGAGAAGTTTACTAAAATTCATAAACTTACACAGACTAATGGCAAAGAAGTTCAGGACGTTAAAACAGGTGAGTTAATTCTTATACCCCATGTAAGTGGTATAAGCGTTAAGACAATGGCCTACTTAAAATAGAACCTTAATAAATTGCACCCAAATACCACCGTTATTAATTCTCTCACTTCTTGTGACTTGGTATTTCTTTTGATTGATTTTAAATGTTTCAGGCATAACAAAGAAGGCTGCCTTCGTATTAAGTGATTCTGCTTTTTTGAGAAACCGCTCTATAAAAAGATGGATATCTTTCTCTTTTGTTTTTATTCTTTTTCCATAAGGTAGATTGCAGGTAATTATCGAATTTTCAGGTAGAGATTCTGATTTGAAGAAGTCCATTTTCTCTATTGTTAGCCATTCATTTTCAATGAATTCGAGATTATTTTCTTTGATTGCCGCTAAGTTCTTACCATCAATGTCTCGGGCAAAGGCCTTTCTTGGAGTTACTTGTGGCCTCTCTATTTTCTGGGCCGCAAATTTTCGATAAAGAGGAAAGTTTCTAAAGTTAAACTCTCTTTGTTCATTTCTTTGATCTTGTCTGAAGAACTCGCTTATGATTGTTCCACTTCCAGCCATTGGATCGATGAGTACATCATAATTTACATCAGATGAATTTATATATCTAATAAGAGCTGCTCCAATTGACTCTCTCATTGGTGCCTTTGCCGATAGAGTTTTTATGCCTCGTTTGTCGAGTCTTTCTCCTGAGCAATCAATTGATAGGCTACAATTATCTTCTTCAAACCTTAAGTGAATTGTCGCTGGGACACTCCAGTTTAGTTCATCGTACTTCTTCTTATATGGTTGAGCAGTTTGATAGCTAGAAATTGCATCCTTAACTGTCTTTATTATCTTGCGATCATCAAAGAGACGTGAGTTATGAGAGCTAACTTTCACTTCAAATTCTTTCGTTGGTATATAATCGTTCCAATTAATCTTGGATAATTTCTTATATAGTTTTGGAAGGTCTCTTGCGATAAAGTAATCGATTCGAAGAAGTGCTTTTGTTGGAATTCTTAATTCGAGGATAAACTCTAGTAGAATAAAGAGATTCTTTGATTTTAAGCTTAATCCATCATTTGAAATCTCTTGAAAGGCCTCTATTCGACAAAGCTTCTCCTTAATCTCTAAAAGGGCACTCTTTTCAAGTCCAGGTATCACTACCAGGTAGATTTCATATATTTTATCCATATCAAATATATACATGAACTTGTGTTTATAACCAATCGGATTTATATAAAAGTCATGAAATATGGAACTCTATACTTAATTGCAACACCGATTGATGAAGTTAATCCCCTTGAGTCAGAGGCGAAGGCATTAATGCTTAAGGCCTGTGATGATGCTGATAATAGTCTTTTTTTAATTGAAGACCTAAAGCCATGTCGAAGACGATGGATTCGCTTTGGCTTAGATCGCTCTTTCATTGATGATTTTATCCTTTTTAATGAACATACCCAACGTGATATTGAGCAAGATATTATTACACAAATTCAAAATGGAAAGAACGCATACCTGATGAGTGATGGAGGACTTCCGGCCTTTTGTGATCCAGGTCAAAAGCTTGTGAAGAAGTGTCACGAACTCGGCATTCGCGTTACTTGTACCCCTCATAGTAATTCTATTTCTTTGGCCGTTGCTCTAAGTGGCATTGATTGTTCTAATTTTACGTTTGCTGGCTTTCCTCCACGTAAACCTGATGAGCGAAAGAATTATTTAACTAATCTGAAAAAGGTGAAAATGCCTAAAGTTTTGATGGATACTCCCTATCGTCTCACAAGATTAATCGAGGAGAGTTTAGAGGTCTTTGGGGATACAACGGCATTTATTGGGATGGAGCTTAACGGTGAAGAGGAAGAATTACTCTACGGTAAGCTATCGAAATTACTTAAGAAAGTGAACGGTTTAAAGAAAGAGTTCATTCTTATTATTAAATAAATGTTAAATCCGCGCACAAATCAGATAGTTTTTTCTTTTGATAAAAACCTTTCTTGTTGCTCTGGATAAAATCTGCTAAATTGCCAGAATTACTAGTATGAATAACACAAAATCGGCCACTCAAGACCGTAAGCTTGAGCACATTCAATTAACTGCAAAATCACAAACTCTAGCGGCAACAAGTGATAAGAGATTCTATTATGAGCCTCTTTTCAGCGGTAATGCTCAGGAGCTTGATCTAGGAATTGAATTTGCAGGATTTAGTTTAAAGCTTCCACTGTGGATTTCTTCCATGACTGGCGGAACTGGGATTGCAGGTAAGATCAATGAGAATCTGGCCCGTGCATGTGGAGAGTTCGGTATTGGGATGGGCCTTGGTTCTTGCCGTAAGTTACTCGATAGCGATGAATTCCTTGATGATTTTCACGTTAAGTCCTTGGCCAATAATTCACCTGTTTTTGCAAATCTAGGTATTGCTCAATTAGAAGAGTTAATTGATAAGAATGAACTTTCAAAAGTGGATCGTCTCGTCACTAAATTAAATGCAGATGGATTGATCATTCATATAAACCCTTCCCAAGAATGGTTTCAACCAGAAGGGGATATCATTAAAAGAGCTCCTCTTGAAACAATTGAAACTTGTGTTGAATATTTTAAGTTTCCAATAATTGTAAAAGAAGTTGGACAGGGAATGGGGCCACGTACTCTAAAGGCCCTAATGATGATGGACCTATGTGCGATCGAGTTTGCTTCATTTGGTGGGACAAACTTTTCAAAATTAGAATATCTTAGAAATTCTAACAACTTAACAGTTCATGAACCATTGTGTCATGTTGGCCATACTGCCCTTGAAATGGTACATATGACCAACGATTTAATTGACGAGTTAGGTAGTGCTGCTAAGTGTAAGAATTTTATAATCTCTGGTGGGATTAAGTCATATTTAGATGGCCATTATTTATGTAAGTTATCCAAAGGATGCGCTATTTTTGCCATGGCAAGTGAGTTTTTAAAAACTGCTATGGTGGATTATGAGAGTGTTCAGCAACAAGTTAGGGAAATTAAAAAAGGCCTTAACTTTGCTAATTCATTTCTTAGTGTGAGGAGAGAACATTGAAATTGATTCAAGGTTTTTCAAAACTATCAAAAGAACAAAAGGTCCAGTTTATTGCAAACCGCTTATCAAATGATGGCCAAGATCAGAATATCGATGCACAAAAAGTGAAAGAACAATTACTTTCATTTTGGCATTCTGATAAGAAGCTACAATCTACTTTTGATGAGTTCTCAGAAAATACAATTACAAATTTCTATCTACCATATGGCCTAGTTCCTAATTTCGTTCTTAATAACGAAGTTTATACAGTTCCAATGGTTATTGAAGAGAGTTCTGTTGTTGCAGCCTTATCTAAGGCCGCAAAGTTTTGGTCAACTCGCGGTGGTTTTAAGGCCGAAGTTATTGCAAGCGAAAAGATTGGCCAGGTCCACTTTATCTACGAAGGAGATAAAGAGAGCTTAAAGTCTTTTTTTGAAGATAAGAAAATCGATATCCTAAATTCACTTGCACCAATCACTGTAAATATGGATAAGCGTGGTGGTGGAGTACGATCTATTGAGTTAGTTGATCTAACAGATAAAGAAGAAAATTATTATCAAATAAAAATGTCGTTTGAAACATGCGATGCCATGGGTGCTAATTTCATTAATTCAGTTCTAGAAGCTGTAGGTAAGTACCTTGAAGACTCGCTTGGTGAAGATGTACAGGTCGTCATGTGTATACTTTCAAATTATACGCCTGATTGTCGTGTGAGAGCATGGGTTGAATGTCCAATTGAGGATCTTGCTGAAAAATCGATTGGTATGGATACTGCTACTTTCGCATCAAAGTTTGCACGAGCAGTAAGAATTGCTCATATTGATCCACACCGTGCCACAACTCACAATAAAGGAATCTTTAATGGGATTGATGGAGTTGTTATAGCAACTGGTAATGACTTCAGAGCAGTTGAAGCATGTGGACATACATATGCAGCTCGTGATGGACAATACCGATCACTAACAAATTGCAAAGTAGAAAACGGGAACTTCTATTTTGAAATTGATATTCCAATGGCCCTTGGAACGGTTGGAGGACTGACAAAACTCCATCCTCTAGCAAAGATGTCTCTTGATATCTTAGAGCGACCAAGTGCTAATAAGCTAATGATGATTGCTGCAACAGTTGGCCTTGCCCAAAATTTTGCGGCCCTTAAAAGTCTTGTTACAAGTGGAATTCAAAAAGGGCATATGAAAATGCACCTAATGAATATTCTGGGACAACTTGAAGCAACAACAACTGAAAAAGAGCAAATTGTTAATCATTTTGCTGATAAGGTTGTTTCATTTAGCGCAGTAAGAGAAGAGTTAAATAATTTAAGAAGTTAGGGGACTATGAACACAACACACACTAGTAATAATATCCTTAAGTATTTGGAAGGGGAGCAATTTCTTGAGCTTCCTAAAAACGGCCAATTATATTTTGGCCACGGAAAGCTTCTGCTTTCTGGGGAGTACTTTGTTTTAGATGGTGCTAAGGCACTGGGCCTACCTACTACAGTAGGGCAGTCTTTAAGAGTTCAATACTCTTCTTCATTTGATCCTAAGTTATATTGGAAGTCCTATGATCCAGCTGGAAAGCTTTGGTTTGAAGTAACTTTTGAATTTTGGCATTTCAATATTCTAAATGAAAACCCTACAAAAGAGATGATTGTCTTACAACAAATGTTAAGACAAGCAAGAAGACAGAATAAGCATTTCTTAAGAGATGGTGTTGATGTTCATGTTGTAACACAACTTGGTTTCCCACTCGAATGGGGATTAGGGTCTTCTTCTACTTTAATTCATAATATTGCTGATTGGGCCATGATTTCGCCATTTGAACTTGCCTTTAATACTTTAGGTGGTTCTGGGTATGATATTGCATGTGCACAAAGTGAAGAGCCAATTATTTATCAAAAAGGTGGAGAAGGACCAAATTGGTCTCCTATCGAATTTAATCCAAGTTTTAAAAATAACCTCTACTTCATTTATCTTGGACACAAGAAGAATTCTCGTGATGCTATTGAGTATTACAACGAGCTACGTCCACATTCGCCAGAGATTATTAATACAATCAGTGAACTATCTATGCAGATGGCCACTGCAAATACTCAAGAAGAATTTAATTTCTTAATTCGTGCTCATGAAGATATCGTGAGTTCTCATCTAAAGCTTAGCCCAATTAAGAAAGAGGCCTTTAGTGATTTTGATGGAGAAATTAAATCTCTAGGTGCATGGGGTGGGGACTTTATTCTTGCATCAAGTAATGGACCACGCAAGTATGTGAAAAACTACTTCGATCAAAAAGGTCTGAAAGTTTGTATTCCATATCGTGAATTAATTGTTGAAACTCAAACACCAAGTGAAATTAAAAATGTCCACTAATTTTACTCTGATTGATTTTGATATTGATAAATTAGATAATGGACTTGAATTTACAGTTAAGAGTCCATCAAATATTGCCTTGATAAAGTATTGGGGAAAGTATGGTGAGCAATTACCTTCAAACCCTTCTTTAAGTGTAACCTTAAATAATGCTTATACTCAAACGACATATAAAATTCAAAGATCCTCAGAATTTGAACTTGATTTTAAATTTGAATCAAAACCAAATGATAAATTTAAGCAAAGGGTAGAGAAGTTCTTTAAAAGGGCCGCTGTTGTTTTTCCTTTTATAGAAAATATCAAAGTTGAAATGGATTCTCACAACTCATTTCCTCACTCTTCTGGTATCGCTTCTTCGGCCGCATCAATGGCCAACTTTGCAAGTGCTCTTTGTGAAATAGAAAAAGTCGTTACAAATGAAGACCATGATGAAGAATATTATTTAATGAAGGCCTCATTCATGGCCCGTCTTGGTTCAGGAAGTGCGAGCCGATCAATATACCCAAAGATGGCAATCTGGGGAAAGTCAGTTCTTGGTAGCTCTCAAGACTACGCTATCGTTCACGATCAATTTGATGAAATCTTTGAAGGAATTTGTGATTCAATCGCAATTGTAAGTAGCAAGGAAAAGTCAGTAAGTTCAACTGCTGGTCATGCTCTTATGAATGAGCATCCTTTTGCTAAGACACGTTTTATGAATGCTAGTAATAACTTTAATAAGTTACTATTTGCTCTTAAAACAGGTGACTTTAATACTTTTGCAAAAATTGTTGAAAGTGAGGCCCTAGAGCTTCATGGGCTTATGATGAATTCTGATCCATCTTTTATTTTAATGGAGCCTAATACTTTAGAAATTATAAATCGTATTAGAGAGTTTCGAGTTCAAACAAATTGTGCAATCTGCTTCACTTTAGATGCTGGCCCTAATGTACATATTATGTATCTTAAAAAAGATGAGAAACAGGCCAAAGAGTTCATCGACCAAGAAGTTAAGTCTCTATGTGCCGACTCTCTTGTTATCCATGATCATATGGGTAATGGTGTGATCGTAGAAAGATAAGTAGGGATCAGTTATGGAAGGTGGAAATTCTTTTAACGCTAAAATCCTACTCTTTGGAGAATATAGTATCATTAGATCTTCAAAGGCCTTGGCAATGCCTTATTCTCTTTTTGATGGAAAACTAAACTTTCCTGATGAGCAAGGCGCTGGAATTGATTCTGAGCTAACTGCTTTTTCGCAATATCTTAAACAACAACATGACAAAGGCAATCTTAGCTTTGATTTTGATCATCAGTCTTTCTCATTTGATATTTCAAGTGGACTACGTTTTAAAAGTACAATTCCACAAGGCTATGGAGTTGGGAGCTCAGGTGCTCTTTGTGCTGCTGTATTTGATCGCTATGCTAAAATTCAGGACGATCAAAAGAATGATATTTCTTTTCTAAAAGAATGTTTTAAGGAAATGGAATCTCACTTTCATGGTTCATCTTCAGGGGTTGACCCACTCATTAGTTATTTAAATGTAGCACTGTTAATTGATAGTCAGAAACAACTTACAGAAGTATTTCTTGATAAGAAAACAGATGGGCCAGGAGTATTTCTACTAAATACAGGACGTGCTCGAAGAACAGAGCCTCTTGTTAATCTCTTTATGGAGAAATGCTCGTCAAAAGATTTTGCTTATCTATGTGATCGCGTATTAACGCCAATTTCAGATGAGTGTATTCAACACTATATTAATAATGATAAAGAGGCACTTTGGAAGAAGTTTAAGGAATTGTCAGCATTTCAATTTGAACATTTTAATCCAATGATTCCTGCTCTCTATCGTGACCTATGGACTAAAGGCCTAGAAACTGATCGTTTCTATTTAAAACTTTGTGGAGCTGGTGGCGGTGGCTTCTTATTAGGACTTGCCCCCAATTTAAATGATCTTCCACAAGAGCTTAAAGGCAATGAAGTTCGTCCTGTTTAAGACAATTTATTAAGATTTAATTGCAGCAGAAGCCTTACATGGCCTCTGCAACTGTAGGAGAGTCTCTTAATACTCTTGCAAACTCTCTAGGATTAGTGAATTTCTTGTCATTTGCATAATTTTTGAAGTCGCCAGTAGCTATTGTTGAATTAGCAAAAGTGATTTCTTCAAGAAGTACTTCTTCCATCTTTTTGATCAGTTCATTATTAAATGAACGCTTTGTTTGAATTCTTGCCATTGGAGATTGCTTCGCAATTCTTGAGACAATATCTTCAATTTCGTTTTCATCAAAAAGTGTTTTTCCGATTAGGCCTGCACTAATTAGGGCGTCTGCACCAACGTTTTGAGATGAAAGAAGAAATTGCATAATCTTTGCACTATTACCTTTTTCATTTGTTAATGTGTTCATACCACCCATCGGTGTGATGCCTTTGTTTAATTGATCAAATGCTACACTAAATGATGGGGCACAGTAGCGAATATCACCACCCATTGCTAGCTCAAGGCTAAATGGACAAGCAGACTTTTGAAATGACCACAATACTGTTTGTGGTAGAAGAACTTGGGCCCAGCTTAAGCGGGCAAGAAGTTGTAAAGTATTACCAAGAGTTTTTTCATCAAAAAACCTTAGTTCTTCTTTTTTAAATAATTCAATATCTTCACTTGCAAATTTAAAAACGACTGAGTTGATTTCTACTTTATTAGAAAGCCAGTCAAATAAGTCTTCGAGTTCTTTTAGGTATGTCGATGTATTAAAAAACTTTTGGTCATTAGCAATTGTTACAAAACATGTTCTTGTTTGTCTTGTTAGTGAAACATTTAGGGTGTTGTAATTGAGAATACTTTGATTTGAATTAGAGTTATTCATTTCGTCACCTTCCTTGGTCTTTTGCTAAATTTAAAAATACATCGCTAATCTTTTAGCTCTCAGATCGATCCGTGATCTGATAATAAAATTATTTCAAGACTGCAGTCGGTCTGTCAAATTCAATTCCAAATTAAGATGCTTTTTTTGTCATTAAACTTTCAACAAATATCTTTTCGGTTTTGCTATAAGCTACGGATTTATCACAAGAATTTAAGGTATTTAGAATATATTCTTGTAGTTGACTATTTTTGTCGCTGTCAACGATAGTGTCACTTTGTCTCTCTTTAATAGGTATTTGAAGTACTTGCTTGCTGTTGTCGGCCTTTTTGTTTAACTTTAATATGGCCTTTACTATTAGTGCATGAAGTTCTTGATTATTTATATCCCACTTGGCAGATTCTAATTTATTAATTGTCTCTTGAGATATTTTCTTATTTTCCATATCTCTTTTCTTGCATTCAAATTGAATATAGTATTGAGCAATCTCAACAATTTCGGCCCTTCTTAATCTTAGGGGAGGAATATTTAATTTCACCGTTGTAATATGATTATATAAGTCTGTAAGGATATAATCATTCTTTTCCAAGGCCTTTAGATCATTTGATGCAATGGTTATGATTCTAAGTTTTAATGAACTTATAAGATTATAAAAAATCGCCTGATTTTCTAAAGAGAGCTTTTCTATATTTTTTACTATTAAGTCGTTAATTCCATTATTTGATACTTGCTCAATAAATTCAAAGCTTTGATTCTCTGATTCTTCAAAATCAATTATCAAAGAGTTCTCACTACAAACATATTTTGCATATTCAAGTTTTCCAACCCCGGCTTCACCGTGAATATAGAGATTCTCCCTTGTGTTCTTTATCGTGTTTAAAGTGTTTATAATCGCAAGTCCTGTATGGCTACGATCTGAGAAAATATAATGATTAGGTAGTTTGTTTTTTACTGTTTCAAGACCTGAATTATTTTTTGAATTATAAAAGTATGAAATCAAACCAGAGACAATCTTGATATTTTCAAGCATTGTAATATTGAACTTATCACCTGAAAGTGTGTTTGAAAGGCAAAGAGCTCCAATACTTTCGCCATTATAATTCACTAGCGGTGCCAGTAGGATATTTTTAATATCAAAATCAACGCCAGTTGCACTTTGATCATTGAATGATTTATTAATGATAACTTTGTTGAAATATGCCTCATTCAATAGTCCATTGAATGTTTTTCCAAGTAGTGTGTGATCACTATTTGTATGATCAACCTCAAAGTCTTTTGTTTTAGAGTTAAATAAATAGATATGATAATTTTCACAATGAAAAATCGTTGGTAGCTCAGACAGAATTGTTGTTAGTTTTCCCTTAAAGGCCCTTTCAATTAAGCTTTGAAAAAGCGAGAAGAGTTCAACGCCATCATCTTTTGAGATCTTGATTTTATTTTGGCATATTTGAAATAATTTATCTTTTAACTTTGCAGTCTTGTAGTGTGATAAGAAATCTTTTAAAAAATATTTTAATACCGTTGTTTGTGAATCAGGTGAAATCGAAATCCCATATATTGTTTTTGTTACATCTTCACAATAGATAAATGATCGAATAATTCTACCTGTTAACTCAAAGTCCCAGTTATTAAATATTCTATTTGTTTGAATTTTAATTTTTACATTTTCACCTATTGAGTACTTTTGAGTGCTGATGAAGTTTAGGCCTGAAAGATTGATGGAGTCTATTTGTACGTTATTAGTCTTTACATTCTCTCTTTCAAAAGTAATTACTTCAGCATTGACTTTATCCCCTTCATGGATAGGGAAGCGATAAGACTTAAAAAACTTATAGTTTTGGATGTTGTAACGCAATTTTTCCTCAAATAGATAGTAATGTAATATCTTTCTTATCGGGCATATTAGTAGAGAGTTTATAGCTTTAATGAGTAAAGCTTATTAAATATTTATAAATTTCGATATTTCCTCATTCAGTCGTTAAAGTTGGCCACTTTGTAGGTCGATAATATTTGTACAAGAGGTCAGAAATTGAAGAAATTACGTAATTATCGAATAAAACTAAAAGAGTCAGATAAGGTAAAGTGTATCTTATATGAAATGGTAGGAGACTCTACCTCTAATGCATTTAGGGTAAAGCTAGATAATATTTCAACAACTGGAATTGGTATTCTAATAGGTGAATACGTTGATAGCACTGTCTTTAAGGTTGAAATTATTTATAAAAATATTAGATTATTACAAACTGTAAAGCTTAGACGTTACCGTCCTAACTTTAATAATCGTGGTGATAATTATTTAGGCCTTGAGTTTGTTGAATACGAAGTTGAAAATATCATGGACTTAATGACTAAATTAGTTGCATCCATGAGTCGTTTACGTCTTAGAGACCTTATGTATGATATGGTACTAAACGAGGCCGTTGCAGGAAATTTTGATTCCAGTACGATACCAGATAGTGAAGCAGATAAAGATCAGCAAGTTTCAACTTCCATGATCTTAGACCTATTTCAAATCTTTAAAAACTATAATAATAAAATTGAATTGATAAAACTCTTCGTTATTGAAGTTCAAAGAATAGTAAAGGCCAAAGACGCTCGTATTTTTATTGTTGGCCATGATGAACAGACTTTTAGTGAGTTTGATTTTGAAACAAGTGACGTGATGGAGCTTGAGTATCCAATTGTTGGAATCCTTGAGGAACTTTACAATAACCCACGTGGAATTAAATCTAAGTTTTCTCAAAGTTTATCAAGTGATGAGTTTTTTAATATGTATGAAGTTGTAAATAATACGACAATTTCTACTTATATGATGTGTCCTATTTTTGATCATAACGAAAATATCTTTGGAATTTTAAATTTTTCAAATAAAGAAAAAGGTGAGTTATTTACTGACAATGATTTAAAGCAGGCAATGTTTTTGGCCAGAGTTATGGGGCTTTTATATTTCTATGATAATGCAGAGGTAACCAATCAGCTGGATTATGAAAGTGAAAACCTTGATACAAATGTCGCTTTTCATACTTCTTTAGGCGTTAGTTTATTTGCTAAAAAAGCACAAGCATTTCTAGAGCAATATTCTGGGCATGATGTAAAAACACCTGTCTATGTGTACGGTGATGAAGGAAGTGGGAAATTTCACCTTTGTAAGAAGATTGCAAAAAGTTCAAGTAGTGAAAATCAGCATGTTGAGATTATCAATTGCTTTAGTAAAATGGATAAGAAGGCCGTTGATCTTAGGATTGCAAGAATTCGAGATAAGGTTGTAAATGGTAATGTTATCTTTAAAGGCCTTGATAAAGTTTCTATAGTAACAGCAAAATATATTATCAATGAAGTTGGTAATAATGAGAGTTTTCGTCTTCTTTTTACAGGTAGTGAATATATTGAAGAAATTGATATTCCTTCTTTCAAAACAATTTCATTAAATGAAAGAAAAGAGGATATTATCTTCTTTGCTAATTACTTTATCTCACAATATAGTCTTAAAAATCATACAACGAAAAAAAGATTATCTCATGAAGTTGCTCAAATGCTCATTGACTACGATTGGCCAGGAAATATCGCTGAGCTTAAGGCATGTATTGCAAGGCTTATGATTTTTAATAAAGGTAGTGGAAGCTTATCCATTAGAACTAGCGACATTACACCTTTGTTTGAAAATGAAGGACAACCTCAAATTTCAATAGATGCAAATGATCTCAATATAAAGGCATTTGATGAGCATGATCTAAGTAATCAAGAGTGTGCGGATCTCTATCTTTACTTCTATGTTGCTAAAAAACTTAAGGATGGTGCTGTTGGGCTTAAATCAGTAGCAAGTGAAATGCTGATTGATTATGATGATGTTGTAAATCGATTAGAAAATGGAAGTGTCGTTGTTAAGAGGTTATTTAATGAAACAGTTGACCGAGTTGAATTATATCTATCAAATAATGTGGCCTAGTTTAAACTAGGCCACTTTATATATTTATTCGTTTTCTTCTAGAAATCTTTCTGCGCGAATTGCAGCTTCACAACCTGAACCGGCCGCTGAAATTGCTTGGCGGTAGTAAGAGTCTTGAACATCTCCACAAGCATAAATACCTTCAACATCTGTATCAGGGTGCTTTCCTGCAGTAATAATAAAGCCATGATCATCAAGCTTTACTTTTCCTTTTAAGAAATCAGTATTTGGCTTGTGTCCAATCCCCATAAATAGGCCATCAGTTTCACGCTCTGTAACTTCACCGGTTTTAAGGTTTTCAACCTTAATCGCTTTTACGCCAGAATCATCAGCGATAATTTCTTTAACAGCGCTATCCCATACGAATTCAATTTTTTCGTTATCGAATGCTCTTTGCTGCATTGGCTTAGAAGCTCTAAGCTCATCTCTTCTATGGACAACATATACCTTCTTAGCAAATTTCGTTAAGAATGTAGCTTCTTCCATAGCAGTGTCTCCACCACCAACTACGTGAACAATTTGATCACGATAGAAGAATCCATCACAAGTTGCACATGCAGAAACACCTTTACCAATAAGTTCTTTCTCGTTTGGAAGACCTAGGTACTTTGCAGATGCTCCTGTTGCTACGATAACAGCATCAGCAGTGTATTCTTTGTCGCTATCAACAGTAAGCTTGAATGGTCGCTTAGTTGTATCAATATCTGTGACAAAACCGCTCAGGTATTCAGTTCCAAAGCGTTGTGTTTGTTTTTTCATATTTGCCATTAGATCTGGCCCCATGATTCCCTCTGGAAATCCTGGAAAGTTGTCGACATCAGTAGTTGTCGTTAGTTGACCACCTGGCTCATGTCCTTCGATGACAAGTGGGCCTAGGTTTGCGCGAGATGCGTAAAGGGCCGCAGTATAACCTGCTGGACCTGATCCTATGATAATGACTTTGTGGTGTGCCATTGCTTAAACTCCGTTTTAATCTGTATTATTCTATTCCAAGTTCTTTTTTGATCTCTTCAGGGCGATCATCTTCTTCTGGATGCATGTCGTAATATGCATTTACGCTAACTAAATCATCTGGATTATCTGCTTTTTTAGTCGTTTTATAGATTTCGCCAGTCATTTGACATTCATATTTGAAAATTTGAAGCTTTTTCTTTCTTCTGGCCATGTTTTCCTCCGAAATGCATGATGCATTGTGGCATTTTTTGTAAAAATATACATACTCTACCATATTGTTTCAAATACTTCCATTCGTTATAATTAAATATATGCAGAAATCTAAACAATTTTTTATCATTACCGTGCTTGCTTTTTTTCAGCTCAATTCACTCGCCATGATGGGGGCCAAAGTTATTGCACTTAGTAAGAGTGGCCGAAGCGTTAAGCTTGATGTGGGAAAAGTAGCGGGCCTAAAGACTGGTGATGTTGCTGATGTTTCTATAAAGCTTGGAACGCTTGAGAAACCAAAGTTCATCTATCTTGGTAGTATTGAATTGCTTAAGCTTTCTGATCGCTCATCAAGTTGGTATTTCAAAACTATTTCTGGTGATAAATTAAATCGATCTAATTTCAAAAAAGATGATTTTATTCGCCTACAAATTCGCTCTAGAAGTGAAGCTGGACGAAGTAAAAAGAAGCCTGTTTATAATGTTAAAGCATTTGAGTCTAAAAATGTTAAACGAAATAATCGTTATGCAATAGATGGCGTTGTTCCTGCAAATCTTGTCCAAGAAAAAGAAGTTCCAAATGAGGAGAACTACGACTCTGACTATACTGATAATACAACCTATAAAGTTACAGAAAAATCGATATTAAAAGACGGTAATGAAGTTATCGTAGAAGATGGCCGCTTAAAGTATAAGTATATTAACTCAAAGTTAAGTCCTGTTGATGTTTCACGTTTATCAGATGAAGACTTAGATACTACATTGGGATCACAGCACCAGAATCAATTATCAAAGATCTCATCTAAGCAAGATGGATACGAAGAAATGTATTATAACGGAAGGGGAAGTCTTACTGGCCCAACATCATCGCTTTCGATTCAAAATACAATGGATGAAACTCTAGCTAGAGAGCGAGCTAAAAATAGTGTTACTCCTTCAGCTAAAGCAGCTCTTAATAAAGAAGGGCCTTTGTGGTCTGCGGATATGGACTCAGAACAATTAAGTAATTATCTCAAGGCTTCAGGTATTGCTCGTGAAAAATTTAGAAGAGAGAACGTTTTAGCGATTGAAAGCGGTAATGAGGTACAATTTAGTTTTATTTCAAACTTACTTGCTAACTACTCTGATTCTGATAGTAATCATCAAAATCTTGGTTACGGGCTAGCAATAGGTTATGAATTTCATTTAATTCGCGCCCACAAAGCACTAGGTAAGTGGAGTGTTGACTTTGGCCTTGATGCTACAAATTTAAATGTCGATATTGGTGGTGTAAACGCCAGAATGACATTTACAAATATTGGCGCTCATATCAATTATTACTTCTATAATACCCCATATATCAGAAATAAGCTTCAAGCCTATGTTGGCCTTGGTATTAAACGAGGCGTAGGTGAGGCAACTTCTGGCTTTTTAAATGGGTATAGTTATGATTATGAATCGGTGGCCTTACCTTCTATTACATTAGGGGTAAAGACACGACTATCTTCTTTTAGAGACTATGAACAAGGAAATATGTTCGGATGGGGAATTGGAGCTAAGTTAAATTATGAGCTTTTAAGTTTAAACCCGATTAGTGAGTTAGATAGTAGTGATGATAGTAATTACACATTAAATCAAACAGTAAATAATATAAAATTAATAGCAAGTTTAAGTATGTTTTTTTAAGGGATAAGTATGACAGGACGTTTTAGTAAATTAATTATTTCTCTGATATGCCTTCTTGGCCTATTCAGCGCAAGTGCATTAGATATTGATGAGAAATTAACTTTTAGAATTCTTCAAACTTCAGATACTAAGAAAACAATTCTAGTGAATCGAGGCCTAGAAGATGGCCTTGTTGTAGGTGATCATGCAAAACTCTTCATTACTACTGGTGTCTTTGCTAGAGGTGTCGTTATTCGTGCAACACCATCACGCTCAGTATGGAGTATTTATCGAATTGTGAAACCAAATGAGATTCACGTTGATAAGGTCGCTAATCTAAAAATCTCTTCTCCTGTTAAGTTAACTGAAGACCGTACAAAATCTCTTCAGGCCGCAACTTCTGGAAGACAAATGGGAGAGCCTGTTGATGTTCAAAGACAGAGAAATTCATCTCGAACTCAAGTTGTACAAGATACACCAAGAGCATCTTATGATGAACAAAGTGAACTCGATGCAATTAAGACAACTGGTTTTGCAAGTGATCAAAGTATCGAGCGTCGCACTCCTAGTAAGATTTTATCTGATAAGAATATGGCCTTCAATATCTCGGCCGGCCTAAATATGTTGTCTGGAACATATGATAATGTTGGTGATGCTACTGATGCTGAAATTAGTGCAATCGGACTTAATGGAGAGTTTGAGTATTTCTTTGCTAAGTCTGACTCATTCCTTCAAAAGTTCTCACTTAAGGCAACTTTAGGTTACTATTCTGGTGAGACTGGAATTGCAGGCTCAACTGCAACTTCTATAGACTTTGGTGGTGCAGTCGATTTCCATTTTACAAATCCACTTGCAACAAATCGTATAACACCTTATTTAGAGGCCGGATTTGGACTATCTTTAGCAACTCTTGATGCGATTCCACAATCGTCAGGATCTTCTGTAACTGAAAGCTTATCTGGTTCTGGTACGTATATGTTTGCAGGAGCAGGTGCTAAATACACAATGGATTCTGGTTTTGGATTCTATGCAAAAGGTGATTACTTTTCAACGTCTTCTACATTTAGTATTGAAACTGGTGGATCAACTGTGGACAACACTATCGACTTCAGTGGTTTTAGAGCAATTGCTGGAGCATATTTAAGATTCTAAAATATATACAGGCGCTATCTTCTTAGTAGCGATAGCGCCTTTTAAGGTCTTCTTCACACCTAACAAATTCATACTTTTTCATCTCTTCAATTTGTTCTTGTGTTGCTTTATCCTTAAAGGGATTGTAGCGCATTTTAAATCGAAATGGCGCTACAGTCTTGCTATGGTCATAGGCCTTTTTGTGATTATGAACTATGATTCTGGTTACATCTTGTGCCATTGTTCTAAATGTTGTGTATTTCCCACCAACTAGAACATGGCAATTATGTAATGGTTGATAATGCTTGTGTACTCTTGCCGTTTTTCCTAGAGCTGCTGTTGAGTCATCTTTTACAAGAGGTCTTATTCCTGCAAATGAAGAAAGTATGTCTTCTTTTTCAACGTTTGCCTTTGGAAAGTATTGATTTAGGTTTGCTAAGAGATAAGTTATCTCTTCATCACTTGGAGATAAGTCAAAGTAATCTTCTTCTACTTTTGATTCAGTTGTTCCCACAAGAATACGATCCCCTTGTGGTATAACAAATATAACTCGTCCGTCATTAGGTGTTAGTAAGATGGCCGTTTCAATTTTTAATCGATCCTTATCAAGCCATATATGACTTCCCCTTGATGGAAGAAGCTTTGGTTCCCAGTGAATATCCTTGTTCATAGACATAATCTGGTCAGTAAATGGCCCTGTTGCAAAAACGATATCCTTACAATGGATTTTCTTCGATTCACCGGTGATTTCATCTTTTAAAGTAACAGCAACTTTTTTACTTTCTAAAAACTCATACTTCTCAAGTGATGTATGGTTTAGAGCATGACATCTCGGATTTAGTGCGCCATCTCGTAGGACTTCAATTGTAAGTCTAGCATCGTCAACGACAGCGTCGTGATAAACACCACTTCCTCTGAGGTCTTGTTCTTTTAGGTCTTTATTTATTGCAACTGATTCTTCTTTTGATTTCATCTCATAAGGAGAGTTTTCAAAACTAGACAATAAATCATAAAGAAAAAGTCCAATTCTAATCATCCACTTAGGTCTGATGGAGTCAGAGTAAATAGGAAGATAGAACTTTTCTTCAAAGCAAAGATGTGGAGCTATTTTTAACCAAAGGTTTTTTTCATGTAAAGCTTCCCAAACAAGAGGGAAGTCAAAGTTCTCAAGATAGCGAATACCACCATGTAGCATCTTAGAGCTCTTAGAGCTTGTTTGTGATGAAAAGTCTTTCTTGTCGATAATGAGACAATCGATATCATGAAGACTAAGGTCTCTAAAGACTCCTGCGCCTACAATCCCTCCACCTATGATTATTGTGCTATATGTATCTTTTGTTTCACCTAAGTTTTTAATCATTATATCTACGTCTTTTATTTTTTATTCACTAGCTTCTAGGTAGACGAAGTCTCCATGGGCCATGATGATATTATAATTTTTTCCGTTAATTTCTTTTTGTCCTATATTAAAATGAATAGAAATAACGGCGTTTGCACCTTTTTTATATGCTTCTTTTCTTATGTTTTCACCAAAGTATTCAACAAGGTTGATGGAAGAGAAATCGTCAAATTCACTACGGTCAATTTGTTCGTTAATTTGCATTGGTCCCAAGCTATGTATGATTTTATAACCAGGGATATATGGTGATGTACTTAAGGCCACATCTTCTTCATTAAATTCTTTTTTTACGAAATGTTTTGATTTATTTTGTAAAATTGAGCGTGGGCCCGTTAGTCCTCTTTGATCAGTGTGATCATAACTGTCGCTCTTGTGAATTTCATGAGCTAGAGCAACTTTTATATTACGACAATATCGTCTAAGCTTCCCTGCAAGAGTGATGGCACTAAATTCGCCTATTTGAGCGATTAATAGCTGTCCACTCTCAAGTGACTTTCGATAAAGCTCTTCATTTCCTTCCAGGAGGCCAAATTCATTTAGAGTCGCAAGAATACTATCTTCAAATTCCTCTGTATTAATACCTTGTAGAAGAATTGAAAAAGGAGGGTTGCCTCCGATTGCGGCCTTTCCATAAGTTGAATTTGTTGCAAAATCTCTTACATCGCTTAAGTCTTCTTGAATCTTAGTACTCAAGTCTGGAAGGGGAGTTGTCTCTTCGTAATTAACTTCTTCCATTGAAATCTCTTGGTCTGGAGTGTCTTCAATATCTTGGTTATCGTCATTAGAGAGTTCTATTTCTGCTATATCATCGGTGTCGTCTTCTTCAGTAGGAATGTCTTGATCAGTAATTTCATCTGATGGGTCATCTTCATTACTAAAGGATACTTCGTGGTCGTCTTCGAAATTTTCGAAATTTTCGGAATCTTTAGAATCTTCAAAGTCGTCTTGATAGCTTTCTTCTTGTGAGTTCTGATCTTGTAAGTCATCTTCTGGCCAAGCATTGTTTTGGTCTTCTTCGTATCCATCTTGGTGTTCATTTTGGTCGTCGTCTTGAAGTCCCTCTTGAAATCCCTCTGGGTCTTCTTCATTATCATACGACTCAAAACTATCATCGAAGTTATTATCAAATCCTTCGTTTGAATTATCGTCTGCTTGGTCTTCAAAGCTTGCTTCAAAATTATCATCAAAACTTTCTTCAAAGTTATTTTCTTCAATCGCCTCGTCAGGATTTTCAGGAGTGCTATAGTCAAATGATGATAACTCAACTTCTGCTTCATCGCTCTTTTGATCTGAGTCGTCTTCAGCTTCAATATCGGCCAGGACCTTATCGAGATCGTCATCACCTTGGTGAAGGAACTCTGATAGATCTTCGATTCGAGTTAGGTCGTTTTTGTTATCACCATCTGACATTGTTTTTTACGCCTTAATTAATGCTCTATGAGCCGTGACAGTGCTTATACTTCTTACCAGAACCACATGGGCAAGGATCGTTTCGACCTACTTTAACTTGTCCACGTGAGCGTGGAGCTTGCTGTTTCGGTTCTTCGCGACCTTCTTCCTCTGCTATTCTCTTGGCCTTTAGAGCATCAAGTTGTCTTTGTAATTCTTCTTCTTGCTCGCGTCTTAGTACTTCAATCTCTTCTTGAGTATAAAGCTTAACAGTGAACATATTTCTAACAACACTCTTTTTTACTTCGATACGCATTTGTTCAAAAAGACCAAAAGCTTCACGCTTGTACTCATTTAAAGGATCTTTTTGAGCGTATGCCTTAAGATTGATACCTTCTTTTAGATGGTCCATATTTCTTAAGTGATCTTTCCAGTGTTGATCAAAAGTTGAAAGAAGAATCTCTCTAAGAGCAAGTGTCACTTGTTGTTCATCATATCCCGCAAGTTTACTTTTTAAGATTTCTTTTGCCGTCTCCTCAAAGTACTTACTTACGTCCCCTGAGAACTTATTTGAACATTCAACAGCTGATACTTCGTAGTCAGTATTAAATGTCGTGCTAAAACCACTTTTCATATCTTCCCAAGGAAGATCTTCTAGAGGAACTTTCTTTTGTGGGCGATAAGTATTAAATAGGTCATCTGCCACATCTTCTGTCATTTCATCTACAAAGCCGCGATTGTCATTGTCTGAGAGAATGTCACGACGAATACGATATATAACTCGACGTTGCTCATTCATAACATTATCAAAATCAAGAAGGTGCTTTCTTATTTCAAAGTTATGTGTTTCTACTTTCTTTTGGGCCTTGGCAATAGCATTTGTGATCATGCTGTGCTCGATTGGCTCATCTTCTTCCATTCCAAGAGTGTTCATCACTTTTGCAATACGATCACTACCAAAGATTCTCATTAGATCATCTTCTAGTGATAAGAAGAATTTAGAATGTCCAGGGTCTCCTTGACGACCAGAACGACCACGAAGCTGATTATCAATTCGGCGAGACTCGTGTCTTTCAGTACAAAGAATATAGAGACCACCAAGTGATTTTACTTCATCATTAATTTTGATGTCAGTACCACGACCGGCCATATTTGTTGCAATTGTAACAGTACCTTTAACACCTGCATTTTCAATAATACCGGCTTCTTTTCCGTGCTGTTTTGCATTTAGAACATTATGCTTAATTCCTGCCTTTTCTAGTTCGGCAGATAATAAGTTAGATGATTCAACTGTAATCGTACCAACAAGTACTGGTTGACCTTTTTCATTTAACTCTTTGATTAAGTTAATGATGGCCTTATGCTTTGCTTTCTTATTCTTATAGATAACATCAGCTTCATCAATACGTGCAATTGGAAGATTTGTTGGGATAACAATTACATCTAAGTTGTAGATCTTTTTAAATTCTTCTGCTTCTGTGTCTGCAGTACCAGTCATACCTGCAAGGTTTGCATACATTTTGAAGTAGTTTTGAAATGTAATCGATGCAAGAGTTTGGTTTTCTTGCTTAATTTCTACACCTTCTTTTGCTTCAATTGCCTGGTGTAGACCGTCTGACCAACGAGAACCTGTTTTAAGACGACCTGTGAATTCATCGACGATAATAATCTCACCGTCTTTGATGATATAGTTTGCATCTTTCTTAAATAGGTGATGAGCACGAAGAGCTTGATTTAGGTGGTGGAGAAGTGAAGAGTGTTCAACATCAAATAGGTTATCAACCTTAAGCATTTCTTGAACTTTTAAAATCCCTTCTTCCGTAAAGATCGCACTCATTGCTTTTTCATCAATAGTGAAATGCTTCTCAATCGTAAGCTTTGGAATAATTTGGTTTGCTACACCATATAGATCTGAACTTCCTTCCGATGGCCCAGAGATAAGTAGTGGAGTTCTTGCTTCATCAATAAGGATTGAGTCAACCTCATCCACAATACAGTAGTGAAAGTCTCTTTGAACATATTCTTCAAGAGAGAACTTCATATTATCTCTTAGATAATCAAAGGCAAATTCATTATTTGTTCCGTATGTAATGTCAGCGCCATATGCTTTTTGGCGATCTTCGTCTTCCATATCAGCAATAATGCAACCAACACTTAAACCAAGCCAATTATAAAGTTCACCCATCTCCTTAGCATCACGTTGAGCTAGGTAGTCGTTAACAGTAACGAGGTGAGCACCTTTTCCTTCAAGTGCCTTTAAGTATAGTGGAAGGGCCGCTGTTAGTGTCTTACCTTCACCGGTCTTCATTTCTGCAATGATTCCCTTGTAAAGAACAATACCACCGATGATTTGTACATCATAAGGTCTCATGCCGAGAACTCTTTTTGATGCCTCTCTTACCGTTGCAAAAACTTCTGGGAGAATGTCATCAAGCTTTGCACCATCTTCAATTAATTTCTTAAACTTTGGTGTTTGGGCCTTGAGCTCATCATCGCTCATCTTTTCCATCTGAGCTTCAAGAGAGTTGATTTCATTAACAATTGGCATAAGCTTTTTGATATCGCGATCGTGCTTAGTACCAAATAGTGATTTAAGCGGATTAAACATTTAAATTTCTCCTAATTAATCCAGTACATAATACAAAGGGTCCACCGGCGTGCCATTAACACGAATTTCGTAATGGAGGTGAGGACCTGTTGATAAACCTGAGTTTCCGATTCTTCCAATCGGATCCCCCCGTTTTACTTTTTGGCCTTTCACGACGAGGTTTTTTGAATTATGTCCGTAAAGTGTAGTTATACCGTATCCATGATCGATTTCTATATGATTTCCGAATCCGTAGTTTTTCTTGGATGTTTTTACAACACCATCAGCTGGTGCAAGAATTAAAGTACCAATTGGCCCACCGACATCAAGACCTTCGTGCATCTTTACTCTTTTTGAGTAGTGACTCATACGAGGTCCGTAGTATGAAGTGATCCAGCCTCTGGCAGGTAATAGTGTAGGTGTAGATTTAAGAAATGATTCGCGGTCTAAAAGATATTGGTCTAGTTCATTGACACGAATTTCTAAATCACCTGAAATCTTACGTAAAATTGAATAACGATAATCAAAGTACGCAAAGTTTTCAGCTAACTTAAAACTTTGTTTAATTAAACTACTCCATTCTTTTGTGAAGCTGTAACCAGAGGTAAGACCAAAGTTTGTCGCAATCTTACGTTCATAGAGGTCGTTGATGTCGCTGAACTCCTGATTCGTTTTTAAGACGCTTAATTCCGACTTAACTTTATTTAAAAGCTCTCGGTCCTTTTCTGGCACAAGGACCGATTGTGGATTTCTACCTGAAGAGTGATCGTGGCTTCCTGAATGACCTTCACTTGGTTCGCGATCATCCTTCATCAATGGCTTTGTTAGATCAAATTCCTTGAAGCCTGAGATGACTCTCAGCTTACTTTCAATTTTTTGAATTCTTTCAATATCATCAGTTAATGTATTCAGTTTCATATTAAAGAGCTGGATTTGCTCTTTAAGTTGACGGTTCTCAATACTGAGGTGACGGTTTTCGTAAACTTGTTTTAAAATCTTAACGTAGTCAAACGTTAGGATACCGATAACAGCGATAATAATTACTACTAAGAAAATGGCCGAGTTAAAAATGACTTTTGGTATACGAAAAGACTTAACTCCCTTTTCCTTCTCGGGAATAACCATTATTGTATAAAAGCGACTCAAAATTACATCCTTGAATTTTTCAATAATTTCTGATGTTTATTGTAGGTTTCTTGATTTCAGTTTGCAAGACTTTAATCCATGACACATAGAGACAGTGAGCTAAAATATTTTCGAAGTTAAATTAATTAACTACCGTAAGAATTATCGATATATTGTCTTGTCCACCGTGTTCGTTGGCCTGGCGAATTAAAGTTTGCACACAGTCATGAAGTTTTTGATGAGTTACGTCATCGGTGTTGTCAATCATATCTTTGATAATAAAAAGAATATCCTCGTCACTTAATTTACCGTGGAGGCCATCTGAGCACAGAAGAAAGATATCACCCTTTTGCGGTCGGTAATCATAAATATCAACTTCAATATCTTCTTCAAAGCCCACCGTACGTGATAGGTAGTTTTTATTTGGATCTTTTGCTGCTTGGTCACGTGTATAGATTCCGTAGTTAATCTTTTCTTGTATTACGGAATGATCTTTTGTTAATTGAAAAATCTGTCCATTTGAAATGACGTAAGCTCTTGAGTCACCAACATTTGCAATCTTTGCACTTTCGTCATCAAAGAGAAGGCTGACAACAGTTGTTCCCATTCCTTTAAGAGCAGGTTCACTATCGGCATATGCTTTTATCTTATTATTGGCATATAGAACAGATTCTTGAAGAACTTGACCTAATTCTTCTTGTGGTTGGGAGTTGATTTTATCTTTGACTTTTTCTGCAAGGTATTTGATGGCCATTGTTGAAGCGAGTTCTCCACCTGAGTGTCCACCCATGCCATCAGCAACAATATAAAGTTTTGTGTTATTGCTAATGTAAATAGAATCTTGATTTGTCTCTCTCTTGCGCCCAATATCTGAAACGCCAGCACAGATCGTATTCATATTTTCCCTTGTCTGAAGTCATTTAATATCAATTCTTCTTTATTTTCAGTTGGATAGGAATTTTAGTCAAATACTTTTGTTGGTCATTTATTTTTGCCCATTTTCTTAGAAATACTTGAGTGTTTTATGGTGTCAAAATGCACTTTGAATAAATTAAACTAATGGAATTTTTTTTAATAGTTTCTTTGCTTTAAGTGAAATTATCACGTTATAATATATTTAGGACTTTAGCTTGCTAATATGCAACTCATGGATGGAGATAATATGACTAAAATGAATATGAATGAATTTATGAGTGAGAATTACAGGGTCGAAGACTTTGCTCACTTACACTGGACGGGTAGTTTTCAAGACTATATCGATCTTGTTTCAGAAGATCCAAGAATTGCTCGTAATTCCTTTCAACGAATTTATGACATGATCATGTCATTTGAAACAAGTACATATCTTGAATATAAAAAAGAAATCACACGTTATCATTTTTTCGATGATCCAATCGGTGGTGGTAAGGATGCTGTTTTTGGTATCGATGTTCACTTAATGAAACTTGTGAACTTTTTCAAGGCCGCAGCTCTTGGTTATGGTACAGAGAAAAGGGTTCTTCTACTTCATGGGCCTGTTGGTTCGGCCAAGTCTTCAATTGCAAGAAATCTTAAAAAAGGTCTTGAACATTATTCAAGAACTGATGAAGGTGCACTATACACGTTTGAATGGTATGACGAAGAAGAGTCAGATATTTTAGGCGGACAAAAAGTTTTCCCATCGCCAATGCATGAAGACCCATTAAAGCTTATTCCACATGAAGTTAGAAAAGAATTTCTTGATAATATCAATAAAGGTAATAAGGGTCATAAAGTTAAAATTCGCGGAGAAGTTTGTCCGGCCGACCGTTATATTCTAAAAGAGTATATGGTTAAGTATGACGGTGACTTCATGAAAGTTATGGAAAACCATATCCGTGTTAAAAGACTTATTCTTTCTGAAAAAGATCGTCTAGGTATTGGTACTTTCCAGCCTAAAGATGAGAAAAACCAAGACTCGACAGAGTTAACAGGTGATATCAATTATAGAAAAATTGCTCAATATGGTTCTGATTCAGATCCACGTGCATTTAACTTTGATGGTGAGTTCAATATCGCTAACCGCGGTGTTATCGAATTTATCGAGATGCTTAAGCTTGATGTAGCTTTCCTTTATGATCTACTTGGTGCTTCTCAAGAGCAATCAATTAAGCCTAAGAAATTTGCTCAAACAGATATCGACCTCGTTATTCTTGGTCACACAAATGAGCCAGAATTTAGAAAACTTCAAAATAACGAATTTATGGAAGCACTTCGTGACCGTACGGTTAAGATCGACGTTCCATATATTTCTCGTTTAGATAATGAGGTAAGAATCTATCAACGTGACTTTAACGCTGAAAAAATTCCTCATGTTCATATCGCTCCTCATACGCTTGAGATGGCAGCTATGTGGGCCGTGCTAACAAGACTAGAAGAGCCAAAGAAAGCTGATCTAACTCTTGTTCAAAAGTTAAAACTTTATAACGGAAAAACTCTAACTGGTTATAATGAAGATAACGTAAAAGAACTACGTAAAGAGGCCGTAAGAGAAGGACTTGAAGGTATTTCTCCTCGTTATATTCAAGATAAAATTTCTAACGCTTTAGTTAAGTATGGACACACTGGTTCTCTAAATCCATTTATGGTTTTCAATGAACTAGAAAGTGGACTTAAGCATTCAATGGCCAATAATCAAGATGCCGCTGAAAAGTACCGTGAGATGTTAGCTATTGTTCGTCAAGAGTATACTGATATCGTTAAAAACGATGTTCAAAAAGCAATCTCACTTGATGAATCTGCAATTGAAACTCTATGTGCAAATTATATTGATAACGTTAAGGCCTACACTCAAAAAGAGAAAGTTCGTAACAAGTACACTGGTAAACTTGAAGAATCTGACGAGCGTTTCATGAGAAGTATCGAAGAGAAAATCGATATTGCTGAGTCTCGTAAAGATGACTTTAGACGTGAAATTATGAACTACATCGGAGCTCTTGCAATCGAAGGAAAACAATTTGATTACAAGATGAATGAAAGACTTCACCGTGCACTTGAACTGAAGCTTTTTGAAGATCAAAAAGATGCGATCAAGCTTACAACAATTATTTCAAATGTTGTTGATAAGGAAACTCAAGAGAAGATCGATGTTATCAAGTCACGCTTAATTAAGAATTATGGTTACTGTGAAATTTCAGCAACAGATGCTCTTAATTATGTGGCAAGTATTTTTGCAAAAGGAGACAGTGCTAAGTCATAGACTTAGTACGCTCCAATTACCGGAGACCAAATGGATCATCCAATTAAAAGAGATCACGCACGCTTTCGAAAAATTATTAAAGGGAAGGTGCGTGATAACCTAAGAAAGTATATCGCTGGTGGCGAGATGCCGATTCCAAAAGGAAATGGGCAATTCAAAGTTCCAATGCCTTCAATTAATACCCCAAGGTTTCGTTTCGGTGATAAGAGCCAAGGTGGAACTGGTCAAGGTGACGGGCAACCTGGAGATCCAGTCGATGGACAAGGAGAGCCGGGAGAAGGTCAAGGTGAGCCTGGTGAAGCTGGAGAGCAAGAAGGTGAGAAGGCCCTTGATGTTGAAATGAGTTTAGATGAACTTGCTTCAATCCTAGGAGATGAACTCGCACTTCCAAAAATTGAGCCAAAGGGTAAGAAGAATATGGAATCAACAGTGGATCGATACACTAGTATTGGTACTGTTGGGCCAGACTCTCTTAAGCACTATAAGAGATCATTTAAAGAGGCCTTAAAGCGTCAGATCGCAATGGGGACTTATGATCCAAATAATCCCGTTGTTGTTCCAATTAAGTCAGACATGAGATACCGAGCAAGTAATTCAAAGATTGAATTTGAAAACTCTGCTGTGGTTATCTATATGATGGATGTTTCGGGTTCAATGGGTGATGAGCAAAAAGAAATCGTTAGAACAGAGTCTTTTTGGATCAATTTGTGGCTTAAGTCTCAATATAAAGATATTGAAATTCGTTATATCATTCACGATGCAACAGCTAAGGAAGTTGATGAGGATACTTTCTTTAGAACTCGTGAAAGTGGTGGAACACTAATTTCATCTGCATTTAAGTTATGTAAAGAAATTATCGATGCTGATTACAATGCAGATGAATGGAATATTTACCCATTTCATTTCTCTGATGGTGATAATTGGTCAGCGGAGGATACAAAGGTCTGTGTCGATCTTTTAAAAAGCTCTATTATTCCAAACTCTAATGCTTTCTTTTACGGGCAAGTTGAATCTCGTTACGGTTCAGGCCAGTTTTATAAAGATTTATCCAAAGAATTTGGTGAAAAGCATGAGGATGTTATTTTAAGTAAAATTAAAAACAAGGATGCAATCCTTGATTCCATCAAAGAATTCTTAGGGCCAGGAAAGTAATTTTAAAAAGGTAATAAATATATGAGTAGTATGGAAAGAACAAAACCATTATCAGGAGAGTTAGCAAAACTAAGAGATGAAGTACTTGGTTATGCACTCGATTACGGCCTAGACTTCTATCCAGTCGTTTTTGAGGTTTGTGACTACGATACAGTATGTATTTTAGCTGCCAACGGTGGATTCCCAACACGCTACCCTCACTGGCGTTTTGGCCTTGAGTATGATCGCCTTGCAAAGGGGAATACTTATGGATTCCAAAAAATATACGAACTCGTTATTAATACTGACCCTTGTTATGCTTATCTTTTAAGCTCAAATCGTTATGTGGACCAAAAGTTAGTTATGGCCCATGTTTATGGCCATGCTGATTTCTTTAAAAATAACGCTTGGTTTCGCCATACAGATCGTCGCATGATGGATGTTATGGCCAATCATGGCACTAAAATTCGTCGTTATATGGATCGCTATGGCCAAGATACTGTCGAAGAGTTTATCGATACGATCCTCTCTTTTGAAAATCTTCTTGATGTTAACGTTCTCTTCCAAGGTGAAGTGAAGCAAGCAACTTCAGCAGATGAAGAGTATGAACATAAAGATGAGAGATCTCAAGTTCTTCGCTCTTTTATGAACTCCAAAATGGCAAGAGGCGAAGCTGATGAGGATGTTGTAGAAAGAAAGAAGACACCTCTAGAGTTACTTGATGATGAAGTTCGTGGTACACGTGATATTATGAGCTTCCTAATGCAGCATGCTCCAATTGAAGAGTGGCAGGCCGATGTTATCGGTATTTTAAGAGAAGAAGCTTATTACTTTCTTCCACAAAGAATGACAAAGATTATGAATGAGGGGTGGGCCTCTTATTGGCACTCTAAGATTCTGACAAAGAAGGCTTTAAATAGCTCAGAAATTATTGATTTCGCAGATATTCACTCTGGTGTTATGGCCATGAGTAAGCAAAATATTAATCCTTATAAGATAGGTATTGAGCTAATGCGTGATATTGAATACCGCTGGGATACTGGTAAATTCGGAAAGGAATATCAAGAATGTACAAATCTCCAAGAAAAAGAGAATTGGCATATTGAAACAAATCAAGGACGCGAAAAAATCTTTGAAGTTCGCCGTACTCATAATGACATCACTTTTATCGATGAATTCTTCACTGAAGAGTTTTGTAACCGCATGCAGCTTTTTACATATAAGTACAATTCTCGAACAGGAAGAAATGAGATTGAAACTCGTGACTTTAAAGAAATTAAGTCAAAGCTACTAAATCAACTAACAAATTTCGGCTCACCAATCATTGAAGTAGAGTCTGCTAATCATAAGAATCGTGGAGAGTTACTTCTTCGCCATGTCCACCAAGGTGTTGATCTCGACTTAACTCAGGCAAGTGATACAATGGCCAATATTTATAAAGTATGGAAAAGGCCAGTATCAATTGAAACTGTCGTTGAAGATAAGCGTATTCGCTATATCTTTGATGGATTAGAGTTTAAAGAAGATAAATAAGACAAGATTCTTTGTTGATTACTTTGTACTTTCTAGTAAAATTATATTGAACTAATTTTACTAGGAATTTCAATGCTTTCTACTTTTAAGTACTCTTTAATATTCTTATTCATATCGCTTTTAATTACTAGCGTTGAAGCTTTTGAATTAGTTTCAGGCCGAGGTGATATAAACTTATTTCATAAAGATCAAATGAAGAAAATTGATGGAAATAGTATCAATGGTGCTATTGGTATCAATCAAGATACTCTTATTATGACTGCAAGCAATAGCTATGCACGCTTCATTAATGACCGTGGTGATATTCTTATCATTGGTCCCAATTCGAAGGTTACAATTGAATTAAAATCTACCTTTGCTGGAGATTTGATTGCTCTTCATGATGGAAATATTCGTGTTATTGCTAAGAAGCAAAGAAAGGTTACAAAAGGTAAATTTGATCGTATTTTTATTCGCACAAATAGTGCTGTTGCCGCGGCCGAGACAGCTGATTTCTTATTGAGCTATAACTTATTTAATAATGTAACTGGCCTACTCTCTTTTAATGGTGAATCCGCATTTAAAAGAATCGATAAGACTCATGATCTAAGTGCTGGCCAACGTTTAATCTATCGACGCTCATCTAAAGGTAGTCAGCTTAAGTACAAATTTCATAAAGACACTGGACTTAGTGAAAAGCTAAAATTAGCAAATGATACTTTATTTGGAGATGAGAGAAAGAATGTTTCAACTCTCTATCGTGGGCAATATAGTGCAACATTTCATGATGCTAGGCCTGCTTCAATGCCTGTTAAGATTAATCCTATCCAATTAACACTACTATATCGTAATACCAATCTTGATATGACACTTTATTCAGACTCGATGGACTATGGCCAAGGTGATGATGCAACTGTTGCTGCATTTCCATTAAAAGGCGACCTTTTAAGGCCTGCGGAGCAAGTAACATCGTATCGAGGCCAATATTCAACATACCAAAAGAAGTACGCACCAAAGGCCGGAGGTCTTGTTGATATAAGAACAGGGATTTATATCCCGCCTGAAAACGATGCTATCTTTGATGAGTCATTTCGTGTTTATATTCCAAGAAAAATAGGTCGCATTAATGCAGTAAATGGAAATTTCGTTTCACCAAAGAATTTAAAAATTGATCCAAATAAAGGATTTGTAACAGTTAATAACACTCATGAATCGCTAAAGAATCAACAGATGTTAAATAACTTATTAAAATCAAATCTGCTATTAGCAAGTTATCAAAATGTATCTCGTAAGAAAATGTCCATGGCCGAAAGGTACTCTGCAAATATTGTTGGGCTCTCAATTGTCAATCAAGGCCTAACTCATACTTATAATAATGATGAATTTGATTTTTCTTCACGTGGTATTGAGTTGAGCTTAATACTTATTGGAAATGGTGTTATTAGGCCATTTGCAAAATTTAAATTACTAAATGAGAACTTTGAACAACTTACTTCTTCAAAAGAAGTCGAAAGATTCTATCATATGAATCTAGGTTTAGATTATCTATTAAATGAGAACTTCTATCTAAGTGGCCAAATTTCAATTGATGAGGCCCCTATCTATTTAAGTTCTACAAATACAATAACATTGGCCACTATAAATAGCTTAATAGGGGAAGTAGGAGCTAAAGTTATAAGATCTAAACGATACGATATATTTGTATTTGGTGGAGCTAAATATAACCATTCAAATGAGGATGATGAATTTGATATGGTGTCTGGTTTTGGCTTTTATGCAGGAGCGAAGGCAGAGTATTGGATTAATCGTAGAAGTTATTTCTATGGAGATTTAAGCTATATTAATCATTCTCTATCGATTGTTGGAAACTCTAATGATAGTGATATTGATATGAGTGGTACTATTTTAAACCTAGGCTACCGTTACTCATTCTAATTAGCGATATTCTTTTCCTATATTTGGATAAGACTTAAGATCTAATTCATAAACATCTTTTTGATATATTAAGACTGGCTCTTTCTTGTCTTCGATATCTACTTTAGAGATCATTGAATTAAGACGATCTTGAATGTCTTTAGATTCCATTTTCCTCTCAGAGGCCAAGACATCTTTACTAAAATTCGGCCAGATTTTTGATTGTAGATGCATCCAGCAGCTAATGACATTCTTATTTAGACACGATTTATCGCTGAGGCGTACCCATTGTGGATCATCATTGATTAATTTTATATATGAACTTAAAATTGCTGCTTCATATGGAAGTTTTCGATTGTATTTAATATCGAGGTTGTCCATGAGGTATCTTGCTTCTTTATTTTTGTTTTCTTTTAGTAATAAATTGATTTTTAATAATTCTTTTTCTCTTGAATTACCTTCGCTAACTGGAATTTTAGAAAGAGCAACTCTTGCATTCTTATAATTTCTACTTAACCAAGCTGAAGCAAGGATGAGCTTATTATTAGCAATAGAATATGGTTTACTAAGTAGGTTAGAGATGAAGTGGGAGTAGGCGGTTTTATAATTTTCTTTTTTTACTTCTTCAAATCCTTTTAGCTTATTAGTGTTAGAGTTATTAATGGCCCCTGCTAATTTTAAAGCTTGTTCATGTTGGCCATTATTATATAGGTTTGCTGCAACTAGCGTTCGGATTGTCGCGTCTGCATAAAACTCAACTGGTATCGTCTCGTAATATTTCAAAATTTGTTTGTGACGAGAAAAGTATAGGCCATACTTTAAGACTGCTTCAATATCGTCCATATTATTAGTTAAGAAGTAATCTCTAATTTTTGTGCTTCTAACGTAACCATTTAACTTATGCTCAAGCACAAGTCTTAACCAAGTTTCATTCTTGTAAGAGCCAATTAGCCTTGAATGGTTCATACAACCTTGAAAGATTTCTTCTATATCATCCTTCTTTTCTTCAGGCATTGACATAGCACTGACAATTCTTAATGCACAATTTTGGTAATACCAGGAAGCATTATTAGAAAGACTCTGTAGAATCTCTGATGATTTCTTAGGGTTTGTATCTGCAAAGTAAGCAAGGGCCAAGAAACGATTAATTAAAAGAAGTTTAGAATAATTCTTTGTCTTTAAAGCCTGACGATTTAAAACAAGTATCGCATCATCAGTGTGCCCATCTATTAATAGTGATTTTGCGATGACCAATTGATCGAGAAAGTCTTTTCGCTCATCTATTTGTAGCCCTCGTTCAAAGTAGCGGGCCTCAATCTCGTTATAGATATTATATGGCGGGTCTAATTCTTTCTTTGCCTGGCGTCTTGCGATGTGCTCAGCTGTACGGTCGATTGCCATAAGATCTAACTGAAGACCCATTAAAATGATCAGGAATGGTAAAAACTTTCTAGCTTTGTTCATATCGTTACCTTATTAAACCTTTCGGGAATAATTCCGATAACTTAAAGGAAATCTATATAAATCTTTTGGATAGAAGAATGCGAGCTTTATGCCTTAAAAAATTTATCGTCATAACTCTTCCTATTTTGGCAGCGTTAGTTTTTTCCCTTGAGGTAAATGCTCGCACAAATTCGACATTAGAAAATCAAGGTGATCTGATTTTCTCAAATTTGAAAGAATCAAAAGAGAAGTCTCGTGTTAAAAATTCAGATTATAATTTTGCTCTCATTGATAATTATCGAAAATTCTATCTTGAAGATGAAAAATTAGAATACTTTTGTCGTGAAAATTCATCAAAGCTAAGATTTAAAAATATCTTTGAAAGAGATGAGTTCTATCGCAGTATCGTTGCAACTCTTCAGTATAAGATGATCAATTATTCAATGCAGGCCATTGCTCACTATGCAAAAAAACTACAATTTGAATCTGATCAATATGATAATTTAGTTAATGGCCTTATTGGTAGTTGTTCTAAGAACTTGACTCTATTTAGTCACAGGCTTTTAAAGCATTTATTTACTAAGTACTATAGTGATAGCTCTATTGATAAATTACGTCTTCCTTATTCTCAAAGAGAAAATCTATTTGCATCTAATGTTAATGAAATTCAAAGTGAGAATGAAGTCGTAGTTAATGAATTATATTATACAACAGGTGTATTTTCTTATGCTTGTTCATGGGGTGGCCAAGAAAAATATCTTCGTAACTTAGCTCCTTTTCTTTCTTCTTCACTTGTCATGAGCTATATCGTTCGCGAAATTAGCGCTCTTGATAGTCATGTTTATAAAGATCAGTTAAATGATGGCAAAGTCGCAAATTGTCGAAATCAAATTTGTCGTCCATATAAAAAAGCAAAAGTTCAAAAAGAAATTGTTAGGCCAATTGGATCTTCAAATTTAAACTTTGATCTAAAAGTCGCTTATTGTGATAATTTTAAATTTGCTTCTAAGAAATTCTCTCCAAGTGCTAATGATTCACTTAAAAATCAATTAAAGAAATTTGAAAAAGATGAAAATATCGTAATCGCTCAATTCGTTTCTTTATTAACTCGTGTTCCAGAGTTTAATGTTTGGACTCAAGATTCTAAAACGATTAAGCGTTATGTTTCTGTTTCTAATGACAGCCTTTGGGATTATTGGGCAAAAGACTTACTTGAAAAGAATTCTAATAAGCTTCCTTACGAAGAAGCCTTAAGTATGAAACTTGATGTTAAAACTAGTAATGATTCAATTTTGCGTCATGGTTATCCAGAGGTTAATTTCGTTGTTTTAAATGGTGAATTTGATAAAGCGACAAATATAGACAATATGGTTTCTTTAAAATTTGAAATTGAGATTCCACATAACGATTTTATGTGGCTATATCGAAATATTCGATCGGCCAAAACATTTGATGATAAGGAGAAATCAAAGGAGCTAAAGGAGCGCTTATCTCTTTATGTTGCAAATGATTATAATAAGATTAAAGAGACTCTCAATCAATTCTCTGTTGATGCAGACCTAACAACGGTAATCACTGATGAATTGATAAGGCAATTTAACTATATTGAATTTTTAAGGCCAAAATCATCACATGGGACGAGGGAAAAGATTGATGTAAGAGTTAATATAGCCCCTTTTGCTCTTGTGGCAATTCGTAACAAGCGAATTATTAGTGAGTTATCTGAACGTGATCTTAAAAATATTAAGTCATTAGAAGTTTTAAATAATATTGAATCTATGGCCGAGAAAGCAAAATAGTGTTAAATTTCATCCACTCATGAGTGATTCAAAGAAAAATAAAAACAAATATTTAGAAGATAGTGATAAGTCCGAACAAAAGGACTTTGACTACGAGATTCTACCTTCTATCGATGAGAAGAAGCTTAAAGAATCTTCGGATTCTGAAGAAGATATCGATGATATTATCGATATTAGTAATTTACCTGATTCAGGTCTTACGCTTGAGGAAGAAATTGAGGTTATCAAGGAGACACTACCTGCTTTAACTTCAAAACTACCTGTCCCTTCACGAGTTGATAATAAGCTCAATCAATACCTAAAAGAAATTTCTCGCTACGAGCTTCTCTCTCCAGAGCAAGAGAAGACTCTCATACGACAATTTCGTGAAACAGGTGATATTGCATTAGCAAAGAAGCTAGTTGTCTCTAATTTAAGGCTAGTTGTAAAAATTGCCATGGATTATAAGAGTGCCCATGCAAATGTAATGGATCTCATCCAAGAAGGTAATATTGGTCTTATGAAGGCCGTTTCATTATTTGAGCCAGATAAGGGAGCAAAGCTTTCTTATTACGCATCCTGGTGGATTAAGTCATATATCTTGAAATTCATCCTAGATAACTTTAAGTTAGTAAAATTAGGTACGACAAATGAGCAGAAGAAGCTCTTTTATAATCTAATGCGTGAAAAAGAACGTCTTGAGGCCCAAGGGATCAAGCCTGATCATAAGACAATCGCGCAGAATCTAGATGTAAGTGAAAAAGCAGTGGCCCTCATGGATATGCGCTTAGGTGATGCTGGCTCCGAAGTTAGTCTTGATATCCCAGTAGGAGAAAATTCTAGTGCGACAATGGGGGATTTACTTCCTGACTCAACTGATGTTGCGCAAGATGTTGAATTTAAACAGTCACTTCAACTTCTCCAAGAAAACCTCGATCAATTTATTCAGGGGCTAAAGCCTCGTGATCAAGAAATCTTTAAAGAAAGACTATTGAATGATGCTCCGCGCTCTCTACAGTCCATCGCTGACGATTATGGGGTCTCTCGAGAGCGTATTCGCCAGATCGAGGCCCGTCTTCTCGATAACTTAAAGGTTTACATGAGTGAAATTATAAGATAGTATGCACAAAATATTGCGCCCTATACTTGGCCTGGAAAATAACTTCCTTGCTCGGTATTTGGTAAGTTTAGGAGAAATTATGATTACAAAAGAAAAAACAGCATCAATCGTAGCTGAATTTGGTAAAGAGTTTGGAGCATCTGAAAAAGATAGCGGTTGTGCAGCGGTTCAAGTTGCAATTCTTACAGAAAGAATTAACAACCTTAAAGAGCACTTTGGTTCACACAAGCACGATTATTCTTCAAACCGTGGTCTTCTTAAGATGATTGGACGTCGTCGTCGTCTTCTTAAGTATGTATCTACTGAAAATGAAGATAACTACAAGTCACTAATTAAGAAACTTGGTCTAAGAAAATAAGCCAAGATAAAAAGAAAGGAAGCTTTATGCTTCCTTTTTTTTATTTAAAAAGCTAAAATTAAGTAACGAATTTTTTTGATAAGCAGACAAGGACAGTCTAGGGATTTAAGGGATATTAAAATTTAAGAACTCGCGATTTGGATGAGGTTTTTAAGTTTTCATATTCTTTGGATTTCTCAAGATCATCCTCAATTCTTAAAGAAAAAATTCATCATACATTCAAAAATATAAAATGGAGTTTTTATGTTAAACAACAAACGTGAGTTTACTTACAACTTCGGTGGTAAAGACATTACGATCGAAACTGGCCGTATGGCAAAACAAGCAGATGCTTCTGTAATCGTAACTAGTGGTGGTACACAAGTTCTTGTTACTGCAACTTCTGCAACTCAAGTAAAAGATGGGCAAGACTTTTTCCCACTTTTAGTTGAGTACACTGAGAAATTTTATTCAGCAGGGAAATTCCTTGGTGGATTCCTTAAAAGAGAAGGTCGTCCTTCAGTAGGTGAGACTTTAAATGCTCGTCTAATTGATAGACCTCTTAGACCTCTATTCCCAGAAGGGTATATGTTTGACACTGTTATCTCTTGTACTGTTATCTCTTACTCACCAGAAGGTGACCCTGAGGTTCTAGCTGCAATTGGTGCTTCAGCTGCTCTTACTATCTCTGATATTCCATTTGCGGGTCCAATTGGTACTTGTAAGGTTGGTCGTATTGACGGTCAATTTGTTATCAACCCTGACCACGACAAGTGGGAAGAGTCTGATATGGAAATCGTTGTTGCAGCAAGTGATAACGCAATCCTTATGGTTGAAGGTGAGGCGAAAGTTGCTCCAGAGCAAGATGTACTTGACGCTATCTTCTATGGTCAAAAGGAAATTGAAGGATTTGTTTCATTCCTTTCTGATATTCAAAAAGAAGTTGGTAAAGAAAAGCGTGAATTTGTTTCAGCAGCTGCTAACAAAACAATGCTTGAAAAAATTAGAACAGACTACACAGCAACTGCTCGTGAAGCTCTAAAAATTACTGATAAGTTAGAGAGACAAAAAGCTGTAAAAGCAATTGAAGCTCAAGTTAAAGAAGCAATGGCAGCTGATCCAGCGGCATTTGGTCTAACTGAAGACGATGCATTTGGAAAAGAAGCATACAAAGGTGTAGATGAGCTAATGTATGAAATGCTACGTGGTGATATTCTTGATGAAGAAAAGCGTATTGCTGGACGTGGACTTGCTGAAGTTCGAGAAATCGAAACTGAAACAGATGTACTTAAAGTACCACACGGATCATCTCTATTTACTCGTGGTGAAACACAAGTAATGGCAGCTGTAACTCTTGGTGGTAGTAAAGGTGCTCAAATGAGTGACCGTATTATTGGTACAAAAGAAGACCAATTCTACCTACACTATAACTTCCCTCCATATTCAGTAGGTGAGGCACGTGGTGTTCGCGGTGTAGGACGTCGTGAGCAAGGTCACGGAAACCTAGCTGAGCGTGCTCTTAAGGCCGTTATCCCAACTGATTTCCCATATACAACTCGTCTTGTATGTGAAGTTTTAGAATCAAATGGTTCTTCTTCAATGGGTTCTGTATGTTCAGGGTCAATGGCACTAATGGATGCTGGTGTTCCTCTTAAAGCACCTGTTGCTGGGATTGCTATGGGTCTAGTAACTGATGGTGAAAGATTTAAAATTCTAACAGATATCCTTGGTGACGAAGATCACCTTGGTGATATGGACTTTAAAGTTGCTGGTACAACAGAAGGTATCACAGCGATTCAAATGGATATTAAGATCACTGGTCTTACAAAAGAGATCGTTGAAAAAGCAATGGCACAAGCAAGAGAAGGTCGTCTTCATATTCTAGAAGAGATGGCAAAAACAATCTCTGTTGAAAGAAAGACTCTTAAAGAGGGTGTACCTGTAATGAAATCAATGCAGATCAAGCAAGATCAAATTGGTGGACTTATCGGGCCTGGTGGAAAGAATATTAAGAAGCTTCAAGAAGATTTCGATCTTGTTATCGAAATTGATGAAGATGGAACAACTAAGTTCATCTCAACTAACCAAGAAGCAATTGATGAATGTATGGCACTAGTTGGTCTACAGATGAATGGACCAGAAGTTGGTAAGACTTATACTGCTAAAGTAGCTAGCCTTAAAGATTATGGTGCATTCGTTGACATCGCTTCAGGAGTTGGTGGACTAGTTCATATTTCTGAAATTGCAGATGAGAGAATTACTGATGCTGGTGACTACTTAGACGAAGGTCAAGAAGTTCAAATCAAGGTTCTTGAAATTGATAAAATGGGACGCGCTAAGCTTTCTATCAAGGCCGTTGAAGCTCTAAAGAGAAAAGACGGTAAGACTGAAGAAGAAGCTCAAAAAGACGCTCCAAAGCGTGAACCACGTGAGTCTCGTGACGGTGATCGTAAACCAAGAGGTGATAGAAAGCCTCGCGGTGACAGAAAGCCTCGTGGTGACAAGAAGTAATAAGTAGGAATTACTCTTATGATCGATCGAGTTGTTGATTTAAAAGTAAAGAAGCTAGAGCATTTTGACTCTAGCTTCGATCTTCCTAAATATGAAACGACTGGAGCAGCAGGAGCTGATCTTCGTGCTCATTTAGAGAATAAAGACTCTCTTGTGATTGCTCCAGGAGCTCGTGTTCTAGTGCCAACAGGACTTAGCTTTGAGATCCCTCATGGATATGAGGTTCAAATTCGTCCTCGTTCTGGCCTTTCATTTAAGACAGATCTTCTCGTTGTAAACTCACCTGGGACTATCGATTGCGATTACCGCGGTGAAGTCAAAATTATCCTAGGTAATTTTGGAAATGAGGACTTTGTTATTAAGCACGGTGAGCGTATTGCCCAAATGGTTCTAGCACCAGTTTGGCAGGCCCGTGTAAGTGAAGTAAGTGAATTAAGTGATACTGAGCGTGGAGCTGGTGGATTTGGTTCAACTGGGACGAAATAAGGATTAAGTATGAGTTTAAAAGTAAATTACAATAAAGCATCTTCTCAAGAAGAAGCATATAATCTAGGAAAGGCCGCTGTTACTCCAGAATATGTGGCAAAATTCAATGTTAAAGCGGATGTTACGACAGATGATGGTAATTTTTCCATGCTAGCTAAAGGAAAAGGGTTTGAATTGAAGCTAAAGTTTGAAGATTCTTACTGCTTAGTTGATCTTGACCTCTCTTTCATGCTAAAGCCTCTTAAGGGAAAAATTTTAGAAACGATTGAAGGTAAGATCAAGAAGACTGTTTAGTCTACGCTTGGCCAACCTCAATAAAAATCACGTAGGCCTATATCATGTTTAAAGTTACATTAGCACCATCAAATGAGACCATCTATGTTGATGACGAGATGTCATTATTAGAGCATCTTAAAAAGAATGGAATTTATGTTAATTCTAGTTGTGGCGGACACGGAACTTGTACAGATTGTATTGTAAAAGTTCTCTCCGGTGCAGATAATCTAAATGAACCAACTGACGTTGAAACGAAACTTCTAGGTAATGTATTTCACATTACTAAGGAGCGTATGTCATGCCAGACCATCGTTAATGGTGAGACGACAATTGATATGTCAGATCACTCAAAAGAGGGTGTCGAGGCCAAGCGTGAGGCCAAGAATAAGAAAGTAGTTAATGAAAAGCTTTCTGCTCTTAAACGCTCAGGAAACTTCAAAGTTCGCAAGAAGGATGAAGTTGAAAAAGTAATGAGTGAGCGTCAGGCAAAATGGGAAGATAAGCAGTCTCGCCAAGAAGATTGGAAGAATCACTGGGAAAAAGGTGATCGCTCAAAGGCAAAGAGACTTGGTGGTGGACGCCGTCCAAAGAATATCAAGCCAATCAAAGAAGACGAAGAATAAAATAATTTCTAAAATTCACAAAGTAGGGCCTGAATCTTTTTCAGGTCTGCTTTTCTATTAGAACGATCCACAAAGACATATTTTCCGTTATCCAGCTTTGCAAATAGTTGGAAATACCCTTTGTTTTCAAAGCCACGCATTGTTGGGTCTTGTTGCATCTTTGCAACATTTGGAGAGTCCATAAAGTGATCAATACTAAATGAATCACTCGATTCCAATTTATGTACTTTCTTTAATATCGGAATGAAGAATAGACGATGCTTGATAATTAGCTTGTCGTCCTTTTTTATGATGAACTTCTCATACATATAAAAACATAATGTAATGAGGGGCAGTAGAATCAGAGTCGCACTTACAGCAATAACTAATGCCTGGTTAATTGAATCACCTGTTTCATAGAGTTTTACAAGTGGCCCCTTTACGCCAATAAACATGGCAAAGACAACAGTTGCTGCAGCAAGAAGGTAGCCCCAGAAAACCATAGGTAGTCCATAGGTCTTTAGAGTAAGTCCTTGCTCGTTAATAGTAATACGATCTCTTTCTTCTTTAGATACTGGAAATATAAACATTAGGCCCATGGGGCGTATTATAATCCTAGCTCCACGCTTAGTCTATGATATTTCAGAGTTTTTGTAGCAGCTGGAGAGTTGCTAGAAAGACGATAGCGCCGATGGTGGAGATTATGATACTTCCAATAAGGCCATAACTTGTAAGGCCTACTAAATGGAAAGCAAAGCTTCCTACGAATGATCCCATTACACCCACGATGATATTTCCAACGAGGCCAAAGGTTTCACCTTTGTACAGGCTTCCGGCCAGCCAGCCAGCAATAGCACCAATAAAGAGAATGATTATGAATTGTTCGATGGCCACTAGGCACCTCCTAAATAAATATATTTTAAGAGGTGCTAATGATTATTTGTTAGTTAATTTAACTTAAATTGATTAAAGCCAAGTTGTTAATGAGAAGTTAAGAGCATAAGCATTTGTCTTCTCTGGGTTACCAAATACATTCGTACTTGTTTCCTCATCAATTTGACGCTCGATTAGAATACCACCGTTTAGCTGTACGTTTCTTCCAACTTGGTATTGAGCACCAATATCGGCTTTATAAAGGCTAACGTGTCTTAGGTTTCCATCATTGAAATTTGATTGACCGAAGTCTGCTGGGTAATCATTTCTATCGTGAGCACGATCAGTTACGAATGAGTACTCAAGGTTAATCCCGACGTTCCACTTATCTGCTAAGCGATATAGGAAGCCTAATTGGGCGTTATAAGATTCTTGTCTAAGTTTCGTATAGCGATCATTTGGATGAGCTGACCAGTAACCATAAAGGGCCTCTGTCCATACACTCCAGTCGCGATTTTCGAATTGGTAGGCCAGTGAGAAACCGTAATCTTCTTTAGGATCGATATCTCTCCAGTAAGAGAAAGCACCAAAGATGATTTCATGATTTCTTGATGGGATAATTCTACCCTTATAAGCAAAACCTTTTTGAAAGTTTGTATTAAAAGTTCTTTCTGTGTCGTATGAAATTTCATCGTCCCCATTAGGAAGATATGGACGAGACTCATCATCGCGATCACGTCTTGCCATTTGGTTGCTTCCAAAGAAAGTTACGTCGTGAATTTGACCTTGGCGCCAACCACCATAACGAAGTGTTAATAAGTACTTTCTTTTAAAGTATCCAGCTCTCATGCTTGAATACGTTTGAGTTAGGTAACCACCATCCATCATATTTCTTTCAGAAATACCAAAGTGCATAGTGTAGAAAGGAACCTTTCCTTTACCACCTGTAAGCTTCCAATTATTGTTGAAGCGATATGAAAGAACCGCTTCTTCCATTAGGTCAACAGTTGTACCAGCTTCTTCAACAGCGTCAATATCAAGCTTAAACTTTGCACTCCATTCATTGTGGTTGAAGTAGAATTTAACATCTGCTGTACCATAACCCATTTCTGCTTTCGTACTATCGTCACCAACTTTTTCTAAAGTTAGTAGATCTAGTACTAAGAATGCTTTGACGTTATAATTTACAGCTAGTGAATTGAAGCTAGAAAGTAGCAACAATGATAAAAATAGGGATTTCTTAAACATCTTCTCTCTCTTAATTTGGCATATTAATATGAGAGAAGATTTATCAAGAACTTATCAATGTGTAAAAACAGTTTTGTGTTAAGGTAGGGAATTAGTAATTCTTACACTCTTCGTAATCTTCGTAATATTGAGAGTGGTCAGGAATACGTCTTTCCTTACATTCACCTCTTTCACTTGCTACATCTCTAGAAGTAGAAGCGCATGATGAAGTCAATAAAATAAGTGTTGTCGCAGTTAAAATGTAGGCTAATTTTTTCATGATAATCTCCTATTATCTCTACATATTATAGCTCTAATTGAGAATAAAAGAAGGCCTGCAAAATATGCAGGCCGCTCATTTTAGTATGCTTTTATTCTAAGACTTTTTTTGAGATTTCTTAGACTTACGATCACATTGACCGTCTTTCTTGCAGCAATCTTTCTTCTTTTTATCGCTCTTACAACAAGCTTTAGCGTCTCTTGAACAAGACTTTCCGTGATGCATAGTTGAACATGAAGCGAATGTTAGCAGTGCACATAGTGTGATAGCTCTAAACATGAATCCTCCTTAATGAATGTTAAATAAGCCTAAAGGCCTTAATAATAGACTCTTCTTTAGAGTAGTCTTTTATTAATTTTAACCCATTCTTAAAAAACATAAAGGTTGAGAGCCCTGCGGCATTTCTTTCACGTGAGGCCAGGTGAGTGGCAAGATTGAAAAGCTTAGGCGCTTCAAAGCCACTAGTGATGGTGATCTGCCATTTGCGATCATCTTTTTTTAATTGAAAATATTCAAAAACGCTGCAGTTCACACCAAATTTAATAATGATATGATTTATATCCTCAGCAATACTAGAACGTTCATTAAACTTGAAGCTTTCATCAATGGCCTGTGGAATATCTTGAGAACAAACAAGGTGAGACCACTTATCAAGCGTATCAAATGGCTCTTCAAAGTATTCAATACTTGCGATCACTTCTGGGGATAGGTTGTAGAAGAGACTTTCAATTTGGTCTGGATCAAGGCTGCGATTACCATCTAAGCGAATGATGGCGCCTTTGCTACTCATTAATTCAAGATTTTTTATAACTTCTCCTATATTAGGAGTCGGTGTGATTTTATATTTAATCACATCACCTTTTTTAACCTCATTGGCTTTAATTGATTGAAAGAGGAGATTAATTTTAACAGTGTTGTCTTGTGTGAAAAAGCAGTGATGTGGGCTGTGTTTTATATAATATTTAATTAAGGCATATTCAAATGCAACAATGATATTCTTTGGGAGTTGAGGGGCATCAATTATTGTCGCTTCTTCAATTGGTCTTTCTAGGAATGATTTTAAATCATAGATAATTTCGTATGTTTCTCTTAGGTCTTGGCCATCATAGAAGAATTCAAAGTAATTTACATAACTAGTGTAGAGTTCGCCATTAATTTTAACTTCACAGTGATAGTAGTCAGAGCCTTTAATATCTCGAGCTTTAGCGTGAAAAGGCTTTATAAATTCTTCTCTTTCTTTGTAAGTTAAATGTAATTCTAATTTATCCAAAGAAGTCCCCCGTAAATAAGAGATGATAAGAATAAGAACTTTCCAGTTTTGGCCAGACTATTATTATACTCCACTGAGGGCCTATTTAAAATAAGATATATCCACGTTTTTAGAAAAGGAAGGACAAGACCTACAACGGCAAAACTCAAATACCATTGTTCATAAATTACACTATGAACGATAATGACAATATTTGCACAAATTACAAATATAAGAGGAAGCCAACTAGAAAGGTTTGGCCTTAATTTATTTAAAAGAATTCCAAGAGTTAATTTCTTGGCCTTTGTATCACTATTGATATCTCTGGCATTATTAATGGCCATAATTGCACTACTTAAAAAACCTGGAAATAGGCTTAGGAGCAGTGCTGAATTTGTGATTTGTTTCGTTTGGAGATAATAGGCACCACAGACAGCAACACAGCCAAAGAAGATAAGTGCTAGTAATTCACCTAAAGCGTAGTGTGATAGAGGAAATGGGCTACCTGTGTATAGATATGACGCTAGCATCGAAATTAGTCCCATTGCGATAATAATGGGGCCACCGACATACATGAGATAGATACCGAGGATGAAGGCGAGCACTAGAGTTGAAATAAACATTGTCTTCACTGTACTTGCTTTTAGTTGTCCGCTACTCGTTACACGTGTTGGGCCAAGTCTTTCTTCAGTATCAACGCCTGTTTGTGTATCGTAATAATCATTTATTAAATTAGAGGCAATTTGTAATAGGACAGTACATAGTAGAGTTAGGATAAAGATAATTAAGGAAAATTTCTGTGTATCACTATAGGCCAATGCCGTTGCCATAATAATTGGTGATGCACCTGCCGGTAGAGTTTTTGGCCTTGAGGCAAGAATAAATCCTTTTATATTATCTTTCATATCTTTAACGTTTTACAGTTTTTAATTTTTTAAATAATTCTAAGTTTGAAGCATTATCTGTAATGGCCTCAATAATATTTACACCTTGATTCTTTAAAGCATTTAGTACTTGCTTATTAAAGTCTTCTTTTGTTTCACATGAGCTGTATTCTAATTCTTCAAATGCTCCAATAACTTTATCAAATCGGTCATCATGTGGTGTTGTAAGTAGATCTAGGAAGTCTTTTTCTTTAGCTATTGGAAGTAGGTTAAAGATATCACCTTGAAAATTATTGATGATAATAACTGTTAAATTCTTCTTTTCACGGGCCGCTTGGTTTAGCATATAAAGTGAGTTCAGATCGTGTTTAAAAGAAATATCTCCTATTAAACATAGTTTTGGACGATCATTCTCATCACTTAGCCCCATTAGTGTGGCCATGAATCCTTCAATACCGCTTACTCCACGATTTGTGAAAACTTTAACATGGCGACGTAGATTACTTGAAACAAAGTTATCAAAGCTTCTAACAATTGTTGAATTACCTATAAGAAGATCATAGTCTAAATCAATTTTTTCTATAATGTTCTTTGAAATAAAAGGCTGAGTTAGGCCAGACTCTTCAATTACGGCCCTCTTCTTTTCTACAAAATCATGCCACATAACAGGTGGAGCTTGTTCAAGCTCAAGTTTTGCAAGACCTTTTAAAAAGGAGAGTGGGTCACAAATAATCTTTTGAGTATTAGAAAAACCAGGATCGTGATCAAAGTCAACATTTGTTACGTGTAGAAGCTCACAATCTGTTTTTTCCAGATAATTATAATAGTGTTTTGATACTAGTCTTCCACCAATATGAATAATCAGCTCTGGGGGATTTTGTTCATATACGCTTAATACTTCTGGGTGATCAAAATTTGGAGTTAGATAGTCTTCAAGACAAAACTCATATTTTAATCCACTTGTAATATCAAGATACTTTGGAATTCGTATGCTTTTTAACGACTCTCTGTAATGATCGATATCTTTCTTGCCATCAAGTTTTCCGATAACAAGAAGGAGGTTCTTTGCCTTTACAAGTCTTTCTTGAAGATTAAATTCCATTTGGTAATTCTGATAAGCGCTTGAGATAACCTTTGCACCATTCTTATGAAAACTCTCAAGTGATGCCTTTAGATATTCTTGTGAGATATAACCTTTAGTATTATCTAAAGGCTCTCTAAGAGGAAAGTTGATATGCACAGGCCTGCGATTTATCTTTGCACGGCCAATTGCCGTTGAGATCAATGTTCTTAATCTCGTTGCACTTAGAGCTTCATTAGGTGCTTCGAGGTTTAAGTTATAGCATGTATGTGAGTCGATAACTCTTGTCTGATCAATTGTCTGATTTGAGTCTGTCTTTACAAGTTCATTTGGTCTATCAGCAGATAAGATAACCAGTGGCAGGCCTGATTTATTGGCCTCAATAACAGCAGGAGCAAAATTGGCCATGGCCGTCCCTGAAGTACAAGTAAGAAGAGGAATGGATTCACTTACTTTTGATCTTCCTAGTGCACGATAGGCCAGAGCTCTCTCATCAAGAAATGAGTATGTTTTTATATCTTCATTGTAATGGGCCGCTGCTAAAACAGGAGCGTTTCGCATACCCGGTGCCGTATAAAAGTCGACGATGCCATTCTTTGCCAATTCATCAACGATGATCGATGCCCATAGGCGAGAAATATTTTGTGTTATTGGAAATTTGTCCATGATTTGGCCTTGATAACTTCCGTAAAGTTTCTCATTTTATTTGTTGTTTCATTCCATTCTTTTTCAGGAGATGAATCTTTTACAATTCCACAACCTGCATAAATATGAAGGTCTTGTTTGTCTGCTAAAGCGCATCTAAGCCCGACTGCAAATTCAGTCTTTTCCTTAGAGAAGAATCCTATTGGTGCAGCGTAAAGTCCACGAGAGCTTTTTTCTAATTGGTCAATTTGCTCAATTGACTCTTTCTTAGGCAGTCCCGCTACAGCTGGTGTTGGATGAAGTCCAGTGATTATATCACTTGCTTTTGCATCATCACTTAAAACACCTTCGTATTTAGAATGAATATGTTGGATATATTTTAGCTTTAAGATTTCTTCTTTCTTTGTAATGTGAAGATCTTTAGTTAGTTTTTTCAGTGCACCTTCAATATAACTTGAAACATGGCGATGCTCTTCTAACTCTTTTTCATTAGATAGTAATGTCTTTTCTAAGAATTCATCTTCTTGCTTATTCTTTCCTCTCTTTATTGTTCCTGCAAGAGAGTCGATATAAACATTGCGCCCCTGCATCTTAAAAAGAGTCTCTGGTGTGACACTATAAAAACACTGATTAGCAGAGAATTGAAAAAGAATATTATAACTATTATTTGTATTATTTTCTTTTAGTGTTTTAAATTGTTCATAAGCGCAAATTGGATGCTTGAATGTGAATTTTAATTTACGAGATAGAACGACTTTTTTGAGGTCCTGTTCTTTTATTTTACTTACTGCCTCGTTAACCATTTTTCCCCACTGAGTTTTACTCGTAGCAGAGATACTCTTTGTTATATAGTTATATTCACTATGCATATGCTTTGGGTTTGGCTCTAATGAGATGGCCAACTTGTGAAGAGCTTCTTTCTTGGCGTTATCATCTTCAAAATATGAATTAGGAAGTATGATCTTAATATCAACACCTTGATTCCCACCATCGATAATAACTTTTGGAACAAAGTATGAACAATCTTCTAGGCCATGCCATTCCAAACAATCTGGTTCTGACTTAAACCTCTGAGCACCACATATTTTTAAGAAGTCGTGCTCTCTCGTTAGATTTTCAATATCTTCATAGTGATAAAGAGAGTTAAAGTCCTGCCAAGAACCTAGAGCAAGGAATTCACAATCCTTGTCTTTATTTAAAAAATAAAACTTTCGATATGTTTGAAATAAATCGATTATAGATGAAATATTATTAAAGCCAGCTTCTAGTTTGAAGAGGGTGTAAATAGGCCCTTTAACTAGACGCTCGTCATTTGGATCAAGCTTTATAAGCTGATTAATGATATCAATTTGTAAGTTATTAGCAGCTAGGCGCAATTACTTGTCTCCAATATAAAGAGTGGCTATACCAAATGTAAGAGGAATAAAACGTACGTTTTTAAATCCTGCTTTCGTCATCTCATCAGCAAACTCTTGTCCATATGGAAAGTCTTCTACTGTTTGATTTAGGTATGTATAAGCATCTTTATGTTTTGAAATTAAATTTCCAACAAATGGAAGTAGGTATCTAAAGTAGAAGAAATAGATCCCTCTAAAAAGTGCATTCTTTGGTATTGAGAATTCTAAGATAAAGCTTCGTCCACCTGGTCTAATTACTCGATACATATTTCGCAAAGAAGTCTTGTAGTCTGGAAAGTTTCTGATTCCAAAACTTACGCTTGTTACATCAAATGTTTCATCAGCAGCTGGAATTTCTACTCCATCACCAATTTGCATTTTTGCGACATTATCTAATTTCTTATTTGTAATCTTCTTCTTACCAATTTCAATCATGCCTTTTGACAGATCAATACCAGTAACACTTTCTACATTCTTTGCTCGCGCTAATGCAATGGTTAGGTCACCCGTACCGCATGCAAGATCTAGGCATTGTAGTTTTTCTTTCTTTGGAAGATTTGCGATAACAATCTTTCTCCAATAAATATCAACGCCAAAAGAGAGGATATGATTTAAGAGATCATATGTTCCTGCAATTTTGTCGAAAATTTCAAACGATTTAGTCTTTCTGTTTGCGAGTTCTTTATTACTCATATTGTTTTAACCTCTGCGTTTTTGCAATGCATGATATTTTAATAGTATTTGCGTTATATTAATCATTTACGGCCTATATCGACAAGTGGTAATTATATTAAAACGGAAAAAACAATGAACGAATTTTTAGAATCCATTCCTCCACAAATCTTGGATAAGTCAGTTAATATTGACCTCGAGATAAAGTCTTCTAATTGCTTAGAAGCAGTGAAAGATGCCCTAGAAAAAACAGTACTTTCTGGCGGTAAACGTCTTCGTCCAATGCTTACTTATTTAATGGCGGACTTCTTTAACGCCCATGATAAGAATGATGTAACAATCTGTGCCCGTGCAATTGAAATGGTTCATGCAGCCTCTCTTGCTCACGATGATGTCATTGATAATGCAACGCAAAGGCGTGGAAATCCTTCAATTAATGTGGAAGCATCTAATAAGAAGGCCGTTTTAGCTGGTGATTACTTACTAGCAGATGTGATTCTAAGCCTATCACAAATTGGCTCCGTTAAGATTTTACAAACGATGTCTCAGGTCATTCAAGAGCTTGCAATTGGCGAGTGGATACAATCTGATGCTCTTGAGAGTCGAATCTATTCAAAAGAAGTTATTGAGAAAATTGCTTTTCACAAAACTGCCTCAGTTATGGGATGGTGTTGCTGGTCTGGCGCATATGTTGGGCTAGAAGATGAAGAGATCGCTAATAAGGCCGCACGCTTTGGACATCTTATTGGTATAGCTTTTCAAATGATTGATGATACTCTGGACTTTAGTGATGGCGAAAGTCTTAAAGATGCCCATCTTGATCTTGAGGCCAACCTTGTAAATTCTGTAATCTATGATTATCTTGATAAGAATCCTCTTAAAATGGATGCTTATCAAAAAGGTGAAGATCTCAAGGATATTGTTGAACTTGATCAAGTTCATCCAAATGTCGAAAATATAAAAAGCGAAGCAAATGCTCTAATCGAAGAAGCTAATGATATTCTACATGAGATTCGCACAAGCTTACTTGAGCGTGGATTCAATGAAGAGCGCCTTAGTGAAACGATTAAACCACTAGAGTTAATCGGTGGCTTTATTCTTAATCGTAAGTCTTAATTATTAGTCTTAAAGTCTAAATGTTGCCCAGATAGGGAAGTGATCACTTGCCTGCTTAAGCTCAATTGCATCATCATCGATACAAGTTACACGCTTATCTAATCCCTTTGTCATAAACTTTGGAAGTTCACTTGGTGGTGTACAAAAGACATTTGTTTTCTCCACAAGGGTTTCTGGATTATAGATTCCTGCATCCATGAGTTTAAGTCCACGATAAGCAATATAGTCTAGAGTTAGTGGGTTGCGATTGGCCGCAAATGTTTGTCGCTCATTTGTTGGCCCTGGATTTTTTAGCCAAGGTGAGAGGTGATTAAAGAGCCTTCTAAGAACGACTGAGCCTGGGTTATTCATATAGATTGATGTATTGAGATCGCCCATGACAATCACGCGATCATCTTTGTGAATTGGTCTTAGTTTCTTGTAGCGCTCTGGCATCACAACATTAAAATTTGTTGCTCCAGTTACATACCATTCTAGAAAGCGTAGTTGATCGCGGTTTCTCTCATAGTTTGGAGTGTTGCGATTTCCAAAGTGATAACTTGGTACAGCATGAAGTAGTACTATATGTACTTCAGTATCATTGGCTTCTATCACTAGGTGAGTAAAACTCTTATCAAAGAGCTCCATATCTTTTGGTAAAGGCTTACCATTTGCTGTTTTGTACTTTGAAAGGTCTATAGCAGGATTAAATTCTTTCCAAGTTATATCAGAAATAATTCTTTCTTCTTTAATAGGATGCTTGGAAGCAAAACCTGTTGAGTACTGGCCAGGAAAGAGGCCGTAGTTAACCTGATCTGCATTCTTGCGATCTTTTGTGTACTTACCTTTAACCTTTTTTGCATTCTTTCCAGTATTTGCTTTGGCAAAACTTACTGCAAATTGATCAGTATCTTCTTTTAATTGGCTTAAAAGAAGCTCCATATTCTCTCCGCGAGAGTCGTATTGTATCTCGTTAATGCTTAAGGCATTAAAGTCTAACTTTGTTAAAATATTTTTTACACTCGTTAATTGGTCATTCTTTTTTCTAAGCTTATTACTTTCAAGCTCTTTAATATTCCAATGAACAAGTTTGATCTCATCATCACGTGTCTGTTTTGAAGAACATGATAGTAGAAGTACAAATACAATAACAAAGTTAAGTGCTTTCATTAGAATAGAAAATCCTTTACGTCTTGCTTACAAGCTTCTTCAATTTCTTCCACAGTTTTTGGAATCATGTGTGATAAATTTTCATGTCCATCTGCTGTAATAAGAATATTGTCTTCAGTTCTTATACCAATTCCTTTTAATTCCTCTGGAATATTGTCAAGTTCCTTAGGGAAGTAAAGGCCTGGCTCGATTGTGAAGATAACACCTTTTTCAAATGGTGTTGGCTCGTTTGTTCCCTCTACTAGGTATGGGTTTTGGTCGTGTACATCAAGTCCAAGCCAGTGTCCTGTTCCATGTGGGAAGAATTTACGATGATTATCTTTTGCAATATTTTCTTCTACACTTCCACTTAAGACTTTAAGATCAATTAGTCCTTGAGTCAGGATTTCACTAACTTTAGCGTGTAGCATTTTTGAGTTATTTCCTGGTTTTGATAATTCAATTGCAGCAATTTGAGAGTCTAAAATAATATTATAAACTTCTTTTTGAATTCCTGTGAATGTACCACTTACCGGAAATGTTCTTGTGATGTCAGTTGCGTAACCGTTAAGTTCACTACCGGCATCAATTAGAAGTAAGTCTCCACTATTTAGTGGCTCATCATTTTTAATATAGTGAAGAATGCAAGCATTATTACCACCAGCTACAATATTGTCATATGCACTGCCTTGAGAAGGACCTTTTGAAAAAAGATACATCATTAAAGCATTAACTTCTTGTTCTGTTACACCTGGTTTTGCTAGTGCCATTGCTGCACGGTGGGCCTTATCTGTAACAATCATGGCCTCGCGCATTTGTGCGATTTCAGTTTCATCTTTAATAAGTCTCATTCTCTCAACAAGAGCACCTACATTTTTAATCGTTGCAGGAGGAAGCTCTTTTTGAGCTCTTTTCTTATGGAATAAAGATGCACTTATCTTTCTTGCCATATCTGCAATATCAGTTCGCTCACTTAGGTGAACATAAAGATTCTCATGTCCTGGAAGTAGCTCTTCTAATTTCTCTTCCAGGTCATTGATTGAATAACCTTCATCAACTTCTGTCAGTTCTGCTGCTTTATCTGGACCAAGTCTTTTACCTGCCCACATTTCTGCAATAGGATCTTTTGGTCTTACAAAGAGAATTTGCTTTGTCTTACCATTCTTCTTACTAAGTACTAGAGCACTATCGGCTTCAGTTAGTCCTGTTAAGTAACGAAAATTTGAATTTTGACGAAATGGAAACTCTGTATCATTGCTCTTGTGCTGATAGACAGCAGATGCGATAACGGCAATTCCATCATCCATCATTTCTAATAGCTTTTTACGACGTGTGTTATATATATTTTCAGACATTTATACCTCTCTTTTATTTGATGGGAATCATATCAAAATAAGGACAAAAGGCAAATTAGGAACTTTCAAATTGGGATAAATAAAGACTAAATATAAAGGGGGAGCCGTAAAGCTCCCCCCAGACAACCAAAAAACCTAATGAAGAAAATAGGTTCTTCTCTTAATTAAAATCTCTTCATACAAGTATCGCGACGTCCGCTGATACGAGCATCTCTTGCACATTGTGATCTTGCTTCAGAACATGCACGAGCTTGTACACCAGTTCCTCTTGGTCCTCTGGCCGAAGAAGTATATGTTTGAACAACTCTTCCACCAAATCTTCCATTTGCTATGCGATCAAATGAACAAAACTTTGTTACGATTGGCGTTGGTCTTGGCCCTGGACCTGGTCCTGGACGCCCACCACGTATCTTTTCACAAGTAAATTTCCATGGATTATTCTTTTCGTAACGAGCATCAAAACACTTATTATCTGCTTTTTCACAAGCTCTCATTTGAGTGTTTCCTTGTGCTGTGAATGTATCAACAATACGCCCGTTATTTGTATTAACTAGGTTAAATGAACAAGTTTCTTTTCTTGGCCTTGGATCAGGTCTTGTGTAAGCAACTTGGCAACTAGCATTTCTTACAACACGATCATAAGATCTTCTGTTTTGCTCAAAGTGACATCTTGAAAGTGCTTCACGGCAAGCTTGATTGTAATTGTAGTCATAAGCAAAGAAAGTATCTAAAACCCTGCCATTCCTGGCAACAAGTTCAGCAGTACAATCTTGGGCCATCGCTGATTGTGTGGCCATTGAAGTAACAAATAAAGCAGCAGCAACTAAAAACTTTTTCATAAATAAAACCCCTCTCGTTTTTTTTATTTTGTTAACTTAGTTTTATGAGTTGACGTTTAAGCTGACAATTTCAATTACTTACGGGACTAAAAAAATGCCGAATTGTAAGAAAATTCAAGAAAAATAACATTTTGAATGTGAAATTCTTACAAATATCCTAATTTAATGGTTTCTTATTGTCCCTAAATGTACAAAATTTTCCCAAATTCATTAGTTGTTAAGATTTCTTCATAATTCAAAATCTTCATTCCGATAATTATTGTATGGAATTAAGTCTCTATGAAAGAGTTAAAATACATGCAATGGAATCCGACTTTAGTCGTTTAAGCTTAGATGGCCAAGAAGTCGTCTACATGGGACAAAGCATAACTGCTCCAAGTAGGTGGGACAAGAAGCTACTTAGACATTCCTTTGCTCTATATGGACTCATTAAAAGAGAAGTTCTTCAAATCCGATTCCACTTAGAGTCTAATCAGGTTATTGAATCTAAAATTTTTAAGGGCCGTTATAAGAGTGTTTCTGATTACAAAAGTATTATGAATACAATGCTGGAGCTAGAAAGCTTATCTCGTAAGTACGGACTTAAGATTCTAAAGGCCGAGATCGCTCATACTCATCTCAGTGAATGTCGAATTGATAAAAAGAACCTGAAGTTTTGTATGTTGTCAGAAAGTGATCTTCAGGTGGCAAAGAGATTAAAACAATTTAGAAATTATCCTATTGAAATAAAGGCCATCGCAAAGGATGGCCTAGTATTTAAAAAAGTCTTTTAAGATTTCTTATTTAAGAAGTTTTATGACACGATCTTTTCCAATAGTGCGGATAAATCCTGCAAGCTTTGGACCTTTTTCACGTGAAATTAACTTTTGATAAATTGGTGCAAAAATATCCGCTGGCTTAAGTTCTAGCTCATGCATCACTTCATACATCTTATCGTTAAATTCCTTATCACTTTCAATCGTATCCCACTGCTCTTCGCAAAGTGCAACAAGCTTATCAAGGTATGTGCGAACCTTATCTTCTAGAGGCATATCAACAGCTTCTTTATTGATAGCAAATTTAAATTCCTCTGGAGCATTCTCTTGTAGCCAGTGAAGAGCACATGCACTTCTTTCTCTAAAGCGCCTTTCGTCTCTATCAGTCTTGATTTGATCAGCGTAGTAAGAGCGTGCTGCTTCAATGTCTCCATCATTAATTTGTAGAACATTGCACAGGTGTCTAAAAGAAGGTTGGAAAGGACACTCAGTAGGGTGCTCTCCAATTTGAGATAGTTCAATTACTCTCTTTGCCATCGCAACTTTCTTCTCGTTACCTTTTTCAAGGCCAAAAGCAAGTCTTTCTTGGCGATCATAGTCTTCATATGTTTTTAAAACATCAAGGTCAAATGAGATCGCAAAATCAACATTTGTCTTATATGAAGCAAAGATCCAACGAACCATTTCTGGCTCATATACCTTTAGGATATCATTAACAGTAACAAGGTTCCCTTTTGAGGAACTCATTTTTCCGCCAAGGCCTTTAATTGAGACAAAGTCGTATTGAAGATAGATCGGTGCCTGCCAGTCAAAAACTTTTACAATGTCTTTTGCTGTCGTAAATGATCCACCCTGAGAAGAGTGATCTTTTCCACCTGGCTCAAAGTCAACTTTTTCAAATGCCCATCTCATTGGCCAGTCAACTCGCCATGGAAGCTTCACAAGGCTTGTTGTATTAATATCGATTTCTCCTTCATAGTCGTGCTCGTTATGCTTGTAGCGTAACTTGCTTTCACCGTCCCATGAAAGAATTGTCGTTTTATCAGTTTTATACTTTTCACAGTAAACAGATACCGGGTAATAGTCATCACCATATGGCTCTTTTCTGTATTGATTTAAAATATCACGAATTTCAAATCTCTTATTAAGTGCTAATTTAATCTGTTCTTTATAATCACCAGCACGGTATTTCTTTGCCTGATAAATTGGTTCAACTTCAACACCAACTTTCTTAAGTTGTTCTTCAAAGTTGTGTTCATGATGAGCAGCATAGCTTTCATGTTCACCAAATGGATCTGGAGTATCAACAATTGGTTGGAAAAGATATTGTGCTAATTCATCTTGTTTTGGAAGATTACCTGGAATCTTTCTAAACGTATCGTAATCATCCCATGAAAAGATGAAGCGAACATTCTTACCACGGGCACGAAGTCCGCGTGCTACAAGGTCTGTTGTGATAACCTCTCTAAAGTTACCAAAATGAACAACTCCTGATGGAGTGATCCCACTGGCCACAACATAATCATCTTTGTCGCCGTGTTGGCGAATGATGCGATCGGCCGTCATGTCGGCCCAGTGAACAAGATTTAGTTTTTCTGACATATAGTACTCACTAGTTTTATTTTTATTTAGGCCACTATAGCAAAATAATTTCGCGTAGTTAAGAATTTTCATTATATTTTGGCCACTTTTATGCTAGATTTAAAGCATGTTTGCAGCATTAGTAAAAGCGGCCATTTTCTATTGGGTCTTTATTATGATCCGAAGACTTCTAAGATCAAGCGGAGTCCTGGCCGATAAGAAGCCTAAGGCAAACCCGTTTTCTACAAATCACTCTCAACGCCAAAGACCTCAAGGTCAATTCAAAGATGAAGATGTTATTGAAGCAGATTATCGTGTTATCGATTAAGCTTTTGTAAGACTTTTCAAGACTGAAATTATCTACTTTAAAAATATTCTGTTAGAATAGAAGTATCTTATATTTAAAAATGGAGTTTTAAATGTCATTTAATCTTTTAAAGTATTGTCTTGTGATTCTTGGACTTTTCTCTCTTGCGGGTTGTGAAGACTACGGCAAGGAAGGCGAAAGTGATCGTGGAATAATTAGAGCTGGTCAAGCTTTAGAGATTGTTAATACCGAATTAGGCGACAATAGCTTAAATCGTATGACAAGAATATGTGAGGCCCTTGAGGAGCATCACGATAATATTTTAAGAAATGTTTTTTCTGAAGATTTCATCTTTTCTCGCAGACAAAAGGTCTACGGAGATCCAAATACAAGAGATATTACAAATTTAGGTGTCTATATTGAAGCGCCTAATGATTACGACTCAACTCCTGTCTTCAAAGGAACTCGAGGAACAGCAAAGAACTTTATTACTGATATTCCTACTGAGAATAATCTCTACCTCGCTAAGATCTGTGACTACACATTAAATAACGTAGGTACTAAGCCTAAGGTTCAAGAGAAAGTAGGTGGTAATTATCATGTCTTCAATGTCTTCTCTGACGATGGAGTAGCTGTTGGTATTTATACGAAAAATAGTAATGGTAATTACTATCTTTATCGTTCTTATGAATATCGCTTTGATATTAATAAAAATTCTCGTTACTACGGTATGGCAATTGAACAAAGTGAGATATTTATAAGGGATTACCGCGGAAGTGATTACTCTGTTTTATACCAAAAGTTTGAAAGAGCTGATTAGAAATAAAAAAACCGAAGCATTGCTTCGGTTTTTTGTATAAAAGAGGGGGGAGGGTTCACTTACATTACTTTGTAAGGAATTCAATTTCTTGTTTATATAATTCAACTTCTTCTTCCAAAAGTTCTAAATACTGCTGATCGTAATCTACTTGTGATTCATTCAAAAATTGAATCTCATGGGCCAATTCATTGATCTCACGACCTAGTTCATTATCTAAGCCACGAACTCTGACAGAGTTTAAAAGGACAAGATTCATTTTCTTTGTAATTTGGCGAATCTCATTTGATTGCTTCATTAAAGCAATGGGATTTCTAATTGATCGCTCGTCATCGCCGTTATGTGGGATGGCCGCATAAGACTGGAAAGAGATAATTAGGCTCAGTAGTATTGCTTTCATGCCTATATCTTAGCATTTGGCATGTTATTGCCTCATCGATTTTGTAAGCCTTACATAGACGTTCAATAAATGAACATATTTGAAGCACAAACTGCGCAGATTCCTGACGGCTTCTTGTAATTCTTGTGTGCTCAGATCTAAGTGTCTGAAATAATTAGTCTAAACCAAGCTTAGTATTGATTTCTTTTTGATCCACTAAGCCTTTATCAATTGAGTTCTTGATAACCATTAAGGCCTGTTGAGAGATCATACGCTTATCTGCTGTGGCAACAGATAGGTCGATATGCTTTTGGTTTTCTACAACCGAATATTTAACTAGTGGGCGTACGATTTCAATGGCCTCTTCTAATGTTGGCAATTTGCTCACTTAGTAACTCCTTTTAATTCTAATTAATGAATTAAGGATAACCGAATTTTAACGCTACGAAAATAAAAAAGGTGACAAGTTCGATAAACTTTCTTTAAAATTTAAGAAAGTATTAAATTACACACAAATTCTAATACGAATTTTGAGAGAGAAACTAGAAACAAAGGATTGTTTAAATGATTAAACTCGCAAGTACTCGCGTTTTATTAGCGCTATTTTCCGCGCTTACCAGCTTGAGCGTTTTTGCTCAAGATGAGCTTAAGCTCCAAGAACAAGTAAACAAAATTTTCGGAACATTCAATGAACATTATGAAAAATTCCTATTTTTCCCTGTTCCAGTTTTCTATTGGGGTGAAGTTATCACGATGCCACTAATTTTATTAGTGATGGTATTTGGTGGACTCTTCTTTACTATTCGTCTCGGATTTATCAATGTACGTCTTTTTAAGCATTCAATTGATGTTATCCGTGGAAAGTATGATAACCCTGAAGATGAAGGTGATATTACTCACTTTCAGGCCCTAACGTCAGCATTATCTGCGACTGTTGGTCTTGGAAATATCGCTGGTGTTGCCCTTGCAATTGGCCGCGGTGGACCAGGTGTTATTTTTTGGATTTGGATTATTGCCTTCTTTGGTATGTCACTAAAATTTGCTTCTTCAACTTTTGCTCAACTTTATAAGCAAAAGACTATGAAAGGAGATATCTTAGGTGGACCAATGGTTTATTTAAGCGAAATGTTTAAAAATCATAATTGGCCGATGCTAGGTAAGATCATGGGTTGTTTCTATGCTGTTATGACTATTGGTGCTTCACTTGGTGGTGGAAACCTTTTCCAAGCAAACCAAACATATAAGATTATCGCTAATCAACACCCTGATGCAAATCCATGGATTGTTGGTATTGTTCTAGCCTTCCTTGCTGGTGCAGTTCTTATTGGTGGGATTAAAAAGATTGGAAGTGTAACTTCTAAGCTTGTTCCTTTCATGTGTGTCTTCTATGTACTTTCTTGTCTAGCAATTATCTTCTCAAACGCAAGTATGATTCCAGATATGTTCGTACAAATCTTCAAAGAAGCTTTTAATCCAGATGCGGCATTTGGTGGATTCTTTGCTGTTATGTTAACAGGTGTTCAACGAGCATCATTTTCAAATGAAGCCGGTCTTGGTTCTTCTGCAATTGCTCACGCAGCAGCTAAAACAAAAGAGCCTGTGCGTGAAGGTGTTGTTGCTATGATTGGACCAGTAATTGATACTCACGTTGTTTGTACAATTACGGCCTTAACACTTTTAATCACTGGTGCTTATAAAGATCCAGAAGTTGCAAAACAAGGTGTTGAAATGACGGCCCTCGCATTTTCTCATTTAGGAAGTTGGATGCCTTATTTCTTATTAGTTGCAATTTGTGTATTTGCATATTCAACGGTTATTTCTTGGTCATACTATGGTGAGAGAGCAACTGTTTATCTATTTGAAAAACGCTTAGGTTATAATGCTGTTCGTTTCTACCGATTTGCATATGTATTTATTATTATTCTCGGTCCAGTACTAAGTATTGGTAATGTTCTTGGATTTGCTGACTTAATGCTACTGTCAATTGCATTCCCGAATATCATTGGAATGGTTTGTTTCTCAGGAATCTTGAAGGCCAAGGCCCAAGATTATCTTGATCGATTTAAATCAGGTCAAATGAAAGAATACTTCTAAAAAAGAAAGGGGCCACTTAGGCCCCTTTTTTATTTGTAGATTTTTATATCTTCGATTTCTTCTAAGTATTGTTTGTGGCCTTTCTTTTCAAAACTTATAAGCTCATCCATTGAACCTAATCTTTCTACCCATTCTTTGACAAAGAGACTTCCATTAATGAGATCGATTGCAAGATTTCCAAATGCGTACTCATAGTCCTTTTTGTCCCATTCAAACTTATCACCTAAAACACGTTTAAATTCTCGACAAAGGTATTGAGAAACATGCCATGAATTAAATTTAGCTGGATCAGTTACATGAATATGGACGCCGCCACAAGCTACACCTGCATGCTTGTTAAAAGTAGGCATGAAATTAACTGGACGTAGAATAAAGCTATTATTATCAATTTCATGTAGTGTATCGCTTAGCCCCTCAACAAAGGAATAGGCTTCTATTGCTGGATGACCTATGACTTCAAGTGCTCGTGTTGTTCCACGGCCCTCGCTAAGATTTGTTCCTTCATAAAGAACTGTACCGCAAAATGTATGAGCACCTTGTGGAGTAGGAAGGTTAGGAGAAGGGTTTATCCATTCAAGTCCTGTGTCTTGCCAGAACATTGATCTTGTTAGGCCTTGTACTTCAATGACTTCTAATTCAACACTAAAACCTAGTTTCTTTTTAGCGTACTTTGCATATTCGCCCATGGAAAGAGCATGTCTTTGTGGGATCTCTAAGGCCCCTACAAAAGATCTAAATTCTGTTTCTAAAATATTGCCTTCAATTTTTTCAAGGCCTACTGGATTAGGGCGATCGAGAATAACAACTTTAATTCCCTGTTTAGAACACTCTTCTAAGAGGTAGGTTACAGTTGTTATATATGTATAGACACGTGTTCCAACATCTTGAAGGTCCACCACAAAAGTATCAATTCCTTCTAACATTTCTTTTGTGGGTTTTCTTGTCTCGCTATATAAAGAGTAAACCGGAACTTGGAAGAACGGGTGTGTATAGTGATCAGTTTCAACCATATTGTCTTGAACATCACTAACGAAACCATGTTGTGGGCCAAAGAGTTTTTTGAATCGATCTCCAAAAAATTCCTTGAATAGTATTGGGGCAACTTTCAAATTTGAGTCGACGCTTGCGCTGTGACACAAAAGAGCAATATTACCAGTAATCTTATTTTGTAGAGATGCGTCATCTCTTAATCTATCGAGTCCTATTTTTATCATGTGTAATATTTTATGGGCCTTTTTGACGAGTTGCAAGCTATTAAAGTTGTGCATATTTGGTTATAATAAACTTTAGACAAACAACACAAAACTTAACACAACAAAACACACAAACATACTTATACATAGGGAGACACAAGGATGAGACAATACTTAGACTTAATGAAGCACGTGCTTGAAAATGGTCAAAAGAAAGAAGATCGCACAGGTACTGGTACGATTTCTGTATTTGGTTATCAGGCCCGCTATAATCTAGAAGAAGGTTTCCCTTTAGTTACTACAAAGAAATGTCACCTTCGTTCAATTATTCACGAACTACTTTGGTTTTTAAAAGGTGATACGAATATTGCATATTTAAAAGAAAATAAGGTTCGCATTTGGGATGAATGGGCAGATGAGAATGGAGATCTTGGTCCCGTTTATGGTTATCAGTGGCGTCACTGGAAAACTCCAAATGGTGATGAGGTTGATCAAGTTGCAAATTTAGTTAAAGGTCTACGTGAGAATCCTTTTTCTCGTCGTCATATTTTAACTGCTTGGAATCCGGCCGATGTTGATAATATGGCCTTGCCTCCATGTCATTCTTTTATCCAATTCTACGTTTCACCTGATATGAAATTATCTTGTCAGCTCTATCAAAGATCAGCTGATATTTTCTTAGGTGTACCATTTAATATTGCTTCGTATGCATTATTCACTATGATGCTAGCTCAAGTTACAGGTTTAAAACTTGGAGAGTTCGTCCATACAATGGGGGATGCTCACCTTTATTTAAATCATATTGAGCAGGCCAAGCTCCAACTTACTCGCGAGCCACATCCTCTTCCAAAAATGTGGGTTAACCCTGAGATTAATTCTATTTTTGAATTTACTTATGAGGACTTCAAGCTTGAAGACTATGAGGCCCATCCACATATTAAGGCCGAGGTTTCAGTTTGATCCTCTCTCTTATTGTTGGAATTGGTAAGAATCGTGAAATAGGAAAGGGCAATGATTTGCTCTGGCATATTAGCGAAGACCTAAAGAATTTTAAAAAAATAACAAGTGGCAAGCCGATTATCATGGGAAGAAAAACTTATGAGTCTATCGGAAGACCTCTTCCTAAGAGACGTAATATTGTCATCTCTCGTGATCCTTCATTAAAAATTGAAGGATGCGATGTCTTTACTGATCCTGAAGAAGTCCTAAAAGATCTTAAATCCTCTGGCGTTGAGGAAGCCGTTGTTATAGGTGGCTCTTATATTTATGAATACTATCTTCCTAAGGTTGATCGCATCTATTTAACAGAGGTTGATTTTGAAGGAGATGCCGATGTGTATTTTCCTAAATTTGATCGAAGTGAATTTAGTGTAAGTGAAGAGAAGGTATTTGAAAAAACGCAGAACTCACCGGCGTGGAGGTTCTGCGTTTTGAATCGATTATAAAGTACTATCTTTCATTAATTTTCTAAAGCTGGAGTCGAGGTCGCCACCGACTTCTTTTCCATCATGTATAAGTAGAACAGTTTTAAACTCAAGGCCTGGCCCTACTTTTTCACCCACGTTATCAGGTGAGATTGTATAGCGGCCTGCTGCTTTTGCAATTGGCCAGTCCATATCATCAAAAGTTACATAAGCAAGCTCTGAACAAACAATTCTCTCATCTGTTTCAACATCAAAATTAAAATCGTATACTTTTCCGATCTGTCTAAAAGCATTGATTAGATAATCCTGCTTTTCTTCACGAGTGAGGTTTATCTGATGCCTTACGGCCGCAAGATCATCAATATCCATAAAGTGGTGGAGAGTATTATATTGAACACCTGGCCTTAAAGCTTCAATGATTCTCTTGCCTTTATTTTCAATCTCATCATGAAAAGGAACAACTTCTGGATGATCCCAGATACCAAGTTCCTGTAGCTGTTGTTTATTACCGGTCCATATCGCCACGTGTCCCCAGTGACCAGGGATAAATTTATCTGTAAGTCTAAAAGGAGTCTTTTCTAAAAGAATATCCAGCGGTTCTAACTGCGCTTCAAGTTCTGCAACTCTTTGTGGTGAAGGGTCGTATAATTTTCCTTTTCTTGTTTGGACAAGGCCTGCTGTATTTCCAAAGCCTTGAGAGACAACGTGAGTAACGTTATTCTTACTTTCTTTAAAGTAGTCAGTAATATAACGCCATATCATTGATACTTTTCTTCCAAAAATTCCACTTTTAAATTCTTTATCTAATTTAACAAAAGATTGTGAAGATTGAATTAGTGAGTCTAGATAGTAATTTGCTCTATCTGGTATTACATCATGCTTAATATAGTAATTTACTAGATCATCATAAAGTTTTAGCCCGCGTTCAATACGGTTGTAATTATCGTATTTATTAAAGCTATAGGTAATCTTTGCTAATTGGTTTTTAAGATCAGCATTGTCATAGTTTACAAGATGTCTGATTTTCTTCATTTCCTGAATTTGAGATAAGACGATCATGTAATTATCATACATAACTAATGAAGTAGCGATGGCAGTTTTAATATCATAGATTAAACTCTTTCCAAGTTCATCTTGTGGGTTGATATTAATTTCTTTGTATCTAACCCAGCGGTAATCATCATGACGGTCTTTATTTCTTGGCCCTGGCTTTTTAACTTTCTTTCTCTTATCAAGAATTTCAGAGCGGCCTTGTTCAATAATATTGATCTCGTTATACTTATCTGTGATCCATTTTGCATTTTCCACATTAGGCCAAACAGCATCACGGAAACTCTTATAAGTTTCAGTTCCTTCTTCATGAATCTTTGTGATCTGATTACTTTTTAATACTTTTTGCTCTTCAAGTTCAATGATGAAATCAATGGCCTTGTGTCGCCAAACCAGAATTTCTTCAACGCGATTTTGAAAGTTTTCAAGATGCTCATGATCATAATAGGTTTCAAGCTCCGGTCCATAGAGGTTTACCGAAGAGATAACACGATTATTATATTTTTCGTGTTTACTGGTACAACTTGCCATTAATAAGAGCGAGCTTAAGACAACAGCGATTGTTTTCTTTTTAAACATGATTCCCCCACAAAGATTTCAATAGGTCTTATCGGAAATCTTTGTGGAGTTATTTAGTCGGAAATGTTGTTTTCTACTTATATTGGGTACTTAGAGGACATCAATTCCAAACTCTGGAAGGATTTTAGACAGAGCAATTAGTGGAAGTCCTATGATAGATGAATGATCAGGACATTCAATTTGATCAAAGAGTGCTATGCCTTGGGTCTCTAGCTTGTATGCTCCACAGCTCCATAATGGCTCATCAGATACGACGTATCGCTCAATTTGCTCATCACTTAGCTCTTTCATTGTCATTTTAGAGACAACTGTTTCGACTACTTGTTTATCCTTTGAGATAACAGCAATACTCGTTATAAGCTCATGAGTCTTACCTTGTAGCTTTTTTAGATGAGAGATAGCATTCTCAATTGTTTCAGGCTTATTAAATATGTCACCATTGAAGTTTAATACCTGATCTCCACCAATAATGATCGCTTCTGGATTATTCTTTAAAACTTCTTGCGCCTTTTGCAGTGAAAGCTGTCTAGAGACTTCAAGGGGTGAGATACCATCATTTTTTATGGCCTCTTCATCAATATTAGGGGATACACATGTAAAATCTAAACCTAATTGTTTTAACTGATTCTGTCGAAATTGTGATGAAGATCCTAATATTAATTGCATAGTAATTTCCTGTGTTATAAAGAACTTATGTGGCCAAGCTTAGCAAAAATCCCCCTTAAAGTCTAAGCATGTTATAATGAGCAAAACTTATTGAGGTAAATATGACAGATATTAAAGATGATAAAAAGAAGAGTGAATTTCCATATCTTCACGGCTTTGATAAGGCCGAACAAGATCGACTAAGAGCACAGGCCAGATTTGCAGAGCAAACAGTTTATAAGAATATCAATCTTTCTCGAGTTAAAGAACTTATTGAAATAGGTAGTGGTGTTGGTGCGCAAACGGAGATTCTACTTAGACGTTTTCCTGATATGCATATAACTTGTGTGGATCGTAGTGAACACCAGCTTGCATCTGCCAAGGACTTTTTAGAGTCTACTCTAAATGGGGCCTTAAAAGATCGATTCGATCTTCATCAAATGGATGCAACGGATTTACAATTTAGTTCCCGCAAATTTGATGGAGCTTTTCTTTGTTGGATTTTAGAGCATGTGCCTGAGCCCGCAAAAGTTTTGTCTGAGGCCAGAAGAGTTCTTCGCCCTGGTGGTCGAATATATATATCTGAAGTTATGAATTCAAGTTTCTTACTTGATCCTTATTCTCCTAACACTTGGAAGTATTGGCAGGCATTTAATGATTACCAATACGATATGGGTGGAGATCCATTTATTGGAGCAAAACTTGGAAACCTTCTTATGCAACAAGGTTTTCAAAATATAAAAGTAGAGTCAAAGACATGGCATTTAGATAATCGCCGTCCTGATAAGAGAAAAGAATTTATCGATTATTGGTGTGAGTTACTCTTGTCGGCTGCACCTCAACTTGTAAAAGAGGGAAGAGTTGATCAAGAAACGGTTGATCTTATGCGAGTTGAGCTTAGGAAAGTTTCAAATGATCCAAATGCTGTTTTCTATTATAGTTTTGTACAAGCAAGCGCAAACGCTAGTTAATAATGGCCGTCAGTTTATTTGACGGCCTCTCTTTCTTTCAAAAAAACCTTAAATAAATTTCTCTTCTTGTATAAAGAGTAAAATCTTATTTATCTTTTTATCTTCCTATTTACAGATACTTATAACGTCTTATCTTATGTCTACTAAATGAACACCCTATATCATTATTTCTCTTTCAAACAATTATTTTCGTTTTCATTATAAAACTAATCCATGCAATTTATTACCTCTGTGCGAATATTTATCTGTCTTCTTTTAGTGTCACAGGTCACTATAGGGGCCGATATTGCTTTTAAGCACTTAGATCGCAATGAGAGAGATCAGTTCTTAGCACTTACCAATTGGAAGAGATATGCTCGTATGGTGCGTGTAAATGGTGACCTAAGAAGACAAGTTTTCTATCGTTCTTTAAGAGAAAATAATAAGTATGAAAGTCCTAAAGAAGAGTTCAATTCTTTTGTCAGTGAATTTTATCAAAATACTAATTTCAAATGTAACAACTTAGCTACCTATGAATTCTTTGTTGATATTACAGGTGAGAGAATATTTGAATCACAGGTATGTGATAATCATTTTTCTACTTTCATACCAGTTGCTACTGGTTATAAAGAAATTAGCTTTTATAAAAACAGAGTTTTAAAAATCTCATATCTTATGGCCTCTAATGGTGAAAGTGCCATGAGTCGCTTTGGCCATAGTATGTTCTACGTTCGTGCTTGTAAGAAAAATATTGATAATTGCCCACTCAAATATCAGACGGAGTTCATCCTTGGTGTTGTTGCTGATGTTGATGATTTAGCACCGGGACTACTTAAGGGAATATTTGGTGGATATGCAACTAAGATTGACTTCATGACATTGGCCCAAGTTAAGCAAAAATACAATTACGACGAGTTTAGAGATCTTTACCAATACGATTTAAAGCTAACTCAAAGAGAAATCCATCGCTTTACTTCTCACGCTTTAAGGCTTTATGAAGAAAAGGATATGGGAGACTATAAGTTCTTCTCAGCTAATTGCGCTACAGAGTCATATAAGATCTTAAGGGCAACACTTGATTTAAATAAGCTTCGCAGTAGACCTTTGACGCCAAAAGGACTGTTAAAAGACTTGAAAGAAGATGATCTCGTTAATGATGAGATGACAAGACAATTTAAAGAAAAGTCTAAGAAGGTGAATGGTTACTTGGCCCACCTTGGCCTTAAAACATTTGAAGATTATTATAACCTTCCTGTGGAGCAACGTTATCAGATAGCCGCAAATATCTCAAAAGAAGATATGCGTTTTACCAAAGCATCTTACATATTCCTTGAGAAAATGGCCTTAATAAGATTGCAAGAAAACCTAGCGACACTGGCGCTTAAGTCTGGTGATAAAGGACTTAGAGTAAAATTTGAGGAATTAGCAAATCGTTATAAAGACTGGGCAAGAGAAAATAAGAAAAGAGCAAGGCTTGGCCTTTCTCCTATAAAGAGTGATGTCATAGGTGAGATGAATCAATTCTACCTTACGCACTATAAAGAAGAAGTAACTAATATCGCTGTTATGGCCAATAATATAATTAAAGCTAGGAAAAGTTTTAAATAATTAAGGAGAGTATTATGAAAAAATTATTACTACTTACAATTGCACTATTAAGCTTAAACACACAGGCAAATGATATTTCTGAAAGAGAGCTTTCAACTGTCATTACAATTGCACCATTTTATATTACTACAGAGGCTACTGTAGACGCGCTTACTCAAAATGAGTACGAAGAAGCAGGTCAAATTGCAGCTGATGGTGTTGTTACTGATCAGGAAAGAGATGAAATGTCTGTTGAACTTCTAGTTCGCCTTGATGAATGTTTAGAAACATTTGGAAATGACTTCGGTTATGATGAACTAGATTGTTTGAAAGAAATTGCTCGTTACGATGACTAGTATTTAATCTGGGCCAATTATTTAATTGGTCCAGATTAGTCTTTTAATTTTCTTTATTCCTGCTTCTTGGAAACGATCCATTGCCTTTACACTTAATTCTCTATCAAGATTTATATCTGGATAAAATTCTGTTGTTTCAGATTTTTTAATCGCAAATGGAGGACCGAAGTCTTGTGGCCCATTATGATCCATCGTTAGTAGGAGTATTTTTGTTTCATTATTAATTAATCGTTTTATCGTTGGGTAGTACTTCTCTTTTCTCATAGAAGGTGGAAGCGCAATGTTTGAAGCTCTGTCATAGAGATAGTCAATATTCCCTAGATTCTCTAATGCAAAGAAGTCCTTATTATAAATAGTGATACTTCCCTTATCCAATTGGCAGCGGTATATTCCATCTTCTTGAGTCATATTAGGAATTTCATTTTCACGAAAGAAGTCCTCTACTGGCTCTTTAACCACTTCAACACCAATTACATTAGCTCCTTTGTTTGCAAGGTAGAGCATATCTAAACTCTTACCACAAAGGGGAACTAGAATATTCTTTCCACTTATATCTTTTTCGTTAAAGTAGTTTTCCATTACAGGGTTGAATTCTGATTGATGAAAACCAGTAAAGCCTTTGTCCCAGCCTTCTTGCCAAAAACCTGTGTTATCTTCAATTTGATTTTTTTTGATATCTCTTTGATCAGGCATTAAAAGTTCCTATATCTTAAAATGAATAGGGGGCCAAATCCCTTGGCCCCTCATATTCTAGCAGTTTAATTTAGTGACAAACCAAATTAAATTAGAAATTTAAATATGCAATCTAGCTTCCGCACATCTCGCAGTCTTCTGGGTTCTCAATTGAACAAACCATTGCTGCTGCTTCTTGCTCTAATTGCTCAGGAGTTTTCTTTGTTTCGTTCTTAACTGTGAACTGAACAGCGTTAACTGCAGCACGTGAACGAAGGTAGTACATACCTGTCTTAAGACCTTTTTTCCAAGCATAGAAGTGCATTGAAGAAAGCTTACCGAAGTTAGGGTTTTCCATGTGGATATTCAGTGATTGACCTTGGTCAATATATGGCCCACGTCCCGCAGACATATCGATAACTGCTTTTTGCTTAACTTCCCATACTGTTTTGTAGAGCTCTTTTGTTGCTTCTGGAATTCTTTCAATTGATTGAATTGAACCATTGTTAGCAATGATCTCATTTCTCATTGTATCATCCCAAAGTCCAAGATCGATTAGATCACGAACAAGGTACTTGTTAACAACTGCAAATTCACCAGAAAGAACACGTCTTACGTAGATATTTGAAGTAATTGGCTCAAAACACTCGTTATTTCCTAGGATTTGAGAAGTTGAAGCAGTTGGCATTGGAGCTACTAGTAGTGAGTTTCTTACTCCGTGCTCTTTTACTTCTTTCTTCAGTGCATCCCAGTCCCAACGGCCAGAGTGTGCTGAGTGTCCCCACATATCAAATTGGAATTGTCCTTGTGACATTGGAGAACCTTCATATGTTGAGTAAGGCCCATCAATTTTTGCTGTATCTTTTGAAGCTGTAACAGCTGCAAAGTAGATTGTTTCAAAAATATCGTTATTAAGCTTAAGTGCTTCTTCAGACTCAAAAGGAAGTCTCATCATAAAGAAAGTATCTTGGAGACCTTGTACACCTAGACCAATTGGACGGTGTCTCATATTTGAGTTCTTAGCTTCTTCAACAGGGTAGTAGTTTACATCAATTACTCTGTTAAGATTCTTTGTCATACGATAAACAACTTTATATAGGTGGTCGTGATCGTAAGTTGCTTTGCCTTGGTCGTCGATCTTTACAAATTTGTTAAGAGCAACTGAAGCAAGGTTACAAACAGCTACTTCATCTGGAGCTGTGTACTCAAGGATTTCTGTACAAAGGTTAGAAGACTTGATTGTTCCAAGGTTCTTCTGATTTGATTTCTCGTTAGCTGCATCTTTGTAAAGCATATAAGGAGAACCAGTTTCAGTTTGAGACTCAAGAACAGCAAACCATAGGTCTTGTGCTCTGATTGTTTTCTTGGCCTTACCTGCTTTTTCGTACTTAGTGTATAGCGCTTCAAACTCAGCACCATAGCAATCAGCTAAGCCTGGACATTCGTGTGGGCAAAATAGTGACCACTGTCCATCTTCTTCAACTCTTTTCATGAATAAGTCAGGAGTCCAAAGTGCGTAGAAAAGGTCACGCGCTCTTTGCTCATCTTTACCTGTATTCTTTTTCATTTCTAGGAATTCAAAGATATCTGCGTGCCATGGCTCAAGATAGATTGCAAATGAACCTTTACGCTTTCCACCACCTTGATCAACGTAGCGAGCTGTATCATTAAAAACTTTTAGCATTGGAACGATTCCGTTCGACGTACCATTAGTTCCTTTGATGAATGAACCTTTTGCGCGAATATTGTGAATTGATAGACCGATACCACCAGCTGACTGAGAAATAAGTGCAGTTTGCTTAAGAGTATCGTAGATACCATCAATCGAATCATCTTTCATCGTAAGTAGGAAACAAGAAGACATTTGTGGCTTATTTGTTCCCGAGTTAAATAGAGTAGGAGTTGCGTGTGTAAAGAACTTCTGACTCATTAGGTTGTATGTTTCAATAGCAGCTTCCATGTCATTCATGTGCATACCAACAGAAACTCTAAGAAGCATTTGACCTGGTCTTTCAACAATCTTCCCATCCATTTTTAGAAGGTAAGATCTTTCAAGCGTTTTAAAACCAAAGTAGTCGTAATTGAAGTCACGCTTATCAACTAGAGTTTTATCTAGAAGTTCAGCATTCTCCATTACTGTTTCATATAATTCTTTTGAAACTAGTGGTGCGTGCTCACCAGTTGCTTTATTTACATAGTGATACATTTCCTTAACATTCTCAGAGAAACAACCTTTTGTTTCTTTGTGAAGGTTTGAAACTGCAACACGTCCTGCAAGGATATTGTAATCAGGGTGCTTAGTCGCTAGATAAGCTGCAGTTTCAGCTGCAAGATTATCAAGCTCAGAAGTTGTAATACCGTCGTAGATCCCTTCAATTACTTTTTGCGTAATCATTGTTGGATCAACGTTATCTTCTAAACCAAAAGCAAGTGTATTGATTCTATCTGTAATTTTATCAAATTTAATTGGCTCTCTTTCGCCACTTCTTGTTTGTACGTACATTTCTTAAAACTCCGCGTCTAAAGTGAAAGTGTTATCAGACTTTTCTGATAAGATACCCGGTCTTTGGTATTCAGATACTCTCTTTTCAAAGAAGTTTGTTTTCCCTTCTAGAGAGATTAGCTCCATCCAATCAAATGGATTATCTGATCCGTAATGACTTTCTAGACCAAATTGTTGCATCCAGAAGTCTGCTACAAATTCAATATATTGCTTCATAAGGTCTTGGTTCATACCGATTAGAGAAACAGGAATTGCTTCAGAGATAAACTCTTTTTCAATTTCTACTGCTTCAGTAATGATCGATTTAATTGTCTCTTTTGAACACTGCTCATCTTTGTCTAGTAAAGAGTGTAGAAGAACAGCGAATTCACAGTGAAGACCTTCATCGCGAGAAATAAACTCATTAGAAGTACATAGACCTGGCATAAGTCCTCTTTTCTTTAACCAGAAAATTGAACAGAATGATCCAGAGAAGAAGATTCCTTCAATCGCTGCAAAAGCGACAAGTCTTTCTGCGAATGTATTCTTTGCACGTAGCCACTTCATGGCCCAGTCTGCTTTTTTCTTAACTGGCTCAAAGTGATCAACGGCGTGGAAAAGACGATCTTTTTCTTTAGCGTCTTTAACATACGTATCAATTAGTAGTGAGTAAGTTTCTGAGTGAATGTTTTCCATTGCGATTTGGAAACCGTAGAAACATCTCGCTTCTGGGTTTTGTACGTCGTTGTAAAAACGAACCGCAAGGTTTTCATTAACGATACCATCACTTGCTGCAAAGAATGCAAGCACGTGAGTAATAAAGTGCCTCTCATTGTCATTTAACTTTTCCCAGTCCGCAAGGTCCTGTTCTAAGTCAATTTCTTCAGCAGTCCAAAATACTGCCATGTGTCTCTTGTACATTTCCCAAATTGAATTGTACTCAATTGGAAAAAGAACAAATCTGTCATCGTTTTCTGCTAGAATTGGTGAAGTCACAAGTTCCTCCTTAACTTTGTAAAAAACACGGACAGTAATGCTGATGTGCGAGGCATTAAAATCTTGTGTGTGCGTCTTACATGTAACTTAAAAATTAGTAAAAAATATCAAATCTTTTAAAATTAATTTAATAAGATCGTGCTGTATGTTCTATTCTAGTTTAGGCCGATGGAGTACTTCTTATCAATATACAATGGGCCAAGATTTTGACATATGCTTTTTGCGCCTCTAATTTTTATTCTTGATCACTATTGTAGAGCTTTTAATACCCATTAAATATGGGCTTGACGAGATTTTGCAAGTTCTTTTTACAGAAAAAAAATCGTGTCTAAAAAAGTCTGTCATCTAATTTTTAGAGGTGAGGGGGCGTGTTAACGCTATGTGCTTATACTATATCTTGTGGCCGTAGGATTTTTGACACTACTACATCTTGTGAAAATATACGAACATTGGAGTGCGTTGTAATTAAAATTACAAATTTAATCCCAATTAAGTTTTAAAGTCGGTGCTTCTTTGATCTTATTTCTTCTCTTATCGTATTCACCAGTTGTTTTCACAGAAGCGTGTCCAACTTCAATTGCTATTGTGTAAATATCGACACCAATTTCTAGGAGTTCACCAATGAATGTTGCTCTTGCTGAGTGGGGAGTAATCTTTACACCAATCCCTGCTTGTTTTGCATAACGATCAAGAAGCTCATTAATAGTACTTGGATGAAGTGGTTTATTAAGAAATTCTGGATTACTTGGATTTCGTGTTGGTTGAAAGAGCCAGTCGTTATCTCCCGTTTCTCTCTCACACTCATTCATCCAATCAATATACTCTTCGATGGCCTTTATTGCTAAAGGGTTTAAGACCTTCTTTCCAAGCTTTCCACCCTTTGCGCGGTATTGAAGGACCTTATTGTCTCCTTGAGTTTGATAGTCTTTAAACTTGAGATTTAAGACCTCGCTCTTTCTAAGTCCTGTTGTAAAGAAAGTGACAAATAGAGCAACATGAAGATATTTGGAATTCTTATTTTGACCCATAAGAGCAAAGAGTTCTAATACCTGATCTTTTGTAAGGGCATTAGTAGGGGACTTTACTTCACTACGTGGTCTTCTGACACTTGAAACTGGATTTGCTTTAATTGAATTTTTTTCAACGAGGTATTTAAAAAAAACACTTAGACTTGCTAGCTTTCGATTGATCGTCTTAGGAGTTGAAGGATTCTGATTATGGCCGCCAAATTCTGATAAGTAATTTCGATATTTAATGACATGGATTCTTTCAATACTTTCAAAGTTTTCAATTTTGAAATAATCACTTATCCAGCATAGGAATTGATTAATATCGTTTAAATATGATTTTCTTGTATGTGATGAAGTGAAGTTTTCAAAAAACTCTTCATCAAGATCAAAGTTGTGGCCAGGATCGACCTGCTTAAGACTGAACATATTTCTATGTTAAGTTGTTTTATATTGGGTAAGAAGAGGGAAAAATATACGCGCTATGATCTTCATAATCATAACGCGTATCAGGTATTACTGCGCTTGAAGGCGCGATTTGATAAGTTCTGCTTTTGTGCGTTTTAAGTTCCAAGTTAGCCCAAGGAAGTTTAGGCCACGAATTAACCATTTTGTTGGATCAAAGTGATACCATTTAATACCGTTGCGATAATCAGCTTGAAAAGTGTGGTGGAAATTATGATATCCTTCACCATATGTGAAAAGCGCCATAATCCAACTATCACGTGCCGTTTGCTTCTTATCATATGGCCTAGTTCCTACAACATGGCATAGTGAATTAATAAAGAATGTGCAGTGGTGAACAAAGACGATTCTTGCAACACCAGCAACAAATAGTCCTCCAAGCCAAGAGCCTGCAATTAGATGACCAAGAAAGGCCGGTAAGAGAAAGCTAAAGATAATAACAAATGCCAAATAGAACTTATGTTGAAACATAACCATTGGGTCTTTTAATAAGTCTTTTGAGAATTTGTATTCATCTGCATCTTCTAAGAGAAGAATCCAGCCCATATGAGCGTAGAAAAAGCCTTCATTGATATTATATGGATCATGGTCTGTATCTACTTTTCCATGATGAACTCGGTGATCATTACACCACTTTAAGGCCGAGTTTTGTACAGCAGCTGCACCAAAGATCAATAACAGAAGCCTAACTGGCCAACTTGCTTGATAAGATCTGTGGGCAAAGAGTCTATGATAGCCTGCTGTAATACCTAGTCCTGTTGCAATATAAAAGGCCAAAGAAAGGGCCATGATTCTCCAATCAAAACCGTCAACTTTAAGCCATGCAATAGTTCCTGCAATAGCTACAATAGGCGTTAATAGGAGAAAGATTGTATTTGTTTTGTTTAAGTTCTTAAATGAATAAGTTTTCGTGCACATTGGCGTTATCCTTGATTTGCGTGTGGTACTTCTTCTTAATTTATTTTAACAAGAGGCAAACAGATTCATTGTAAAACTAATGTAAATGTTGACGATAAGTTAGCTATAATATGTAAATATAAAATAAAAACTATTTCTTATAGTAAATGTAGAGGTCAAAAATGGCTTACTTAGGTCGCGGTATTAGCCCTAGAAAATTATTTTGGTGGTTCTTTTTTGTTACAAATATAGCAACAGTTTTTGCGGGAGAGTTCTTTAATGAATTCTTCTATTATCAATACTTAGTATTAGTTCCAATATACCTTTTAGGTTTTTATGATCTATTTCAAAGTGAACATACACTAAAAAGTAACTATCCTGTTGTTGGAAGGTTTCGTTATGTAATGGAAGATCTAAGACCTAAGATCTATCAATACTTTATTGAATCAGATGAAGATGGAACGCCGATTCCAAGAACAATTCGTAATGTTATTTATCAAAGGGCCAAGCTTGCTCTAAGTACTAAACCATTTGGAACTCAGAAGAATGTTTATCAAACTGGTTATGAGTGGATAAATCATTCAATGTATCCTAAAGAATTTAGTGAAGTTCAAAAAGACCTACGTGTTGAAGTAGGAAGTAAGCATTGTACTAAGCCTTATAGTTTATCAATTTTTAATATTTCGGCCATGAGCTTTGGGTCTTTGAGTTCACGTGCTGTTGAAGCATTAAATCGTGGTGCTAAGCTTAATAACTTTGCCCATAATACTGGTGAAGGTGGAATTAGTGATTACCATCAAAGTGGTGGCGGTGATTTAATATGGCAAATTGGGACTGGTTATTTTGGTGCCAGAAACGAAGACGGCCATTTTAGTGAAGAAAATTATAAAAATAAGGCAACCTTGGAACAAGTTAAAATGATTGAATTGAAACTCTCTCAAGGGGCCAAGCCTGGCCATGGTGGGATTTTACCAGCAAAGAAGAATACTGCTGAAATTGCAAAGATTCGTGGTGTAAAAGTTGGAACAGAAGTTGACTCTCCACCTTCCCATAAAGAGTTTAGCAACGCAAAAGAGATGGTTGAGTTCATTGAGCGCTTAAGAAAGTTGAGTGGAGGAAAGCCCGTTGGAATAAAAATGTGTTTTGGAAAACGAAGTGAGTTCGTTGATATGGTAAAGACATTTAAAGAACTTGATAATTATCCGGACTATATTGCAATTGATGGCGCTGAAGGTGGAACTGGTGCAGCACCACTTGAGTTTTCAGATTCTATTGGAACACCTCTAGTGGAAGGACTAACTAATTCCTATAATATCTTAAAGGAGTATGGCCTAAAAGATGAAATTAAAATAATAGCAGCGGGTAAATTATTTACTGGCTTTGATATTGTCAAGGCCATCGCTTTAGGTGCCGATGCATGTTATGGGGCACGTTCAATGATGCTTGCAATTGGTTGTATACAGGCATTAACTTGTAATTCAAATAAATGTCCTGTTGGTATTACTACTCAAAATCCAGATCTAGTAAAAGGAATTAATGTTGAACAAAAGGCCAAGCGTGTCGCTAACTTTCATCATGCAACACTAGAGGCCGTAAGAGAAATTGTTGCAGCAGCTGGCTATGATTGTGTTACAGGTCTAAAACGAAAAGATATCTTTAAGCGTGACAGTAATCATGGAGTTCACTCTTACGAGGATATCTACCCCACATACAAGGTAGAGGTCTAATGGGTTTAGCTAAAGAACTTGATTATGATTTGCTTGCCCAGCAATTAATCCGCTCTATTCGTGCAGATAAAAGTCAGGAATGGGTTAATCAAAGGCTTGGATCTACTTCAAATATCGTTCATCGATGGGAGAAGGGACATGCAAAGGCTTCATGGGAGGACTTTTTAAAATTCTGTGACGTTTTTAGAATTGATATGAAGTTTATCTTCGTTTCATATTTACGCTTTCAGGGTGAAGTTCATGAGGTTAAAGAATTACTTTCTTTTCTCTTTAGTAATAAGAGCTTAAATGACGTGTCTAAGTCTTGTGGGTTAACAACATCAAAGCTTCGTCGATTAAAAAATGGAGAAACAAACCTTAGCTTAAATAATTTTCTACAAATAATTTTTGGTTTTGATGACATGGAGTCAATGGCCTTGGTCTATGACTTAGCCGCTAATAATTCAATACCACTTTTAGACGAAAGCAATAATAAGCGTATTGAGATTACAAAACATTATTTTAGTAATCCAAATATAGGCTTAGTCCTTATATGTCTTGATCTTAATGCTTATAAGAAGCTTTCTTTTCATCAAGATAGTTTTATTTCAAAAGCATCAGGCATTCCTCTTAAAGAAGTAAACGAGATACTTAGTCTTTGTGAGGCCAATGAATTAATTGAGATGAAAAATGGCCTCTATCAATCAGGAAGCATTCGCGTAAGTGATCGCGGATCTAGGGATCAGATGCTTAATACTCGTAAATTTTGGCTAGAGAAGGCCATTTCAAATATGAGTGATAAAACTGAATTAGACGCCTATGGCTCGATGGTTTTCATAGCAAGTCAAAGTGCTCGAAAAGATATTATTGGCCTTTACTTACGCTTTTTTGAAGACTTTAAAAAGATTGTCATGGAAGATAAGGATGAAGACCTTATTCCTCTTATTCTAAATTTTAACCTTATAAACCCTGGTGATGACGATATAAATGACTGATATTTCATAGAAGTGTCTGATTTTGTAAATAATATTCCAAAATCACAGATAGTTTTTTATCTGTCATACCCAAGGGTTCTATCCAATTTGTTTATCCTCACATAATTTGATTTAAAACAAATAAAAGGGGATACGATATGAAAAAAATAATCTTTGCACTATTTCTGATGATGCTTACATCTTTTACTTTTGCAGAATCAGTTGCTCGATTTCAACTTAATTTCACTCTTCAAAGCATGATGACAGGAGAGTATATCGCCGATATAAATTGTGAAGTAAGACAGGTTCTTCAATGGGAGTCTGCAGTTAATGTTTTTAAATGTGAAAACACAAAGAGTTCTGAAGTCTTTCTTATTAAAGGTGTAAATGGCGTGATTGGTTTTAGTTACCAAAAGAATGTTGCTTACTCTAAGTATTACTTAAGTGGAGCTAATGGTTTAGTTTCAACTTTGCTCAAAAAAATGGGAAAAGAATATAAAGTTCTTGGTGCAGGCATGCTTGAGTTCTATTACTACGATAGAGCGCCAAAGCTTGGGACACAAGAAACAATTATTAACACTGACAATGACGATGCTTTAATTCTTAATATAAGTGATGTTTATTATCTTGATTAAAATAGTGATAGGGAGCTTAGCTCCCTTTTTTATCTGAGATTTTCAAACAAATTAAATAAAATATCATAGAGTGAAATCCCATTTAATTTTTTAATGCTCTTTATCGAGTAGAGTTCGACGGGAATGATCATTTGTCTTTTGTTTTGAATTCTCATAGGGATTGTTCTTCTCATTAATTTATCTTCCTCCTGTTAGATTAAGTAGGAGGACCTTGAATGGCCCTCCTTTGATTTAGGTTATGCGGCAAGTTCAAACTTCATTTTTTCTTTTGTGATTCTAGTTAGTTTTTCAAAGTCATACGTATAGCGTTCTCTTAAAAGCTTATTCTCTTTAATTGTGTTTACTAGTGCCATTAAGTGATGACTTTTTCTGTAGTCAGTCTCTTCTTTGTTAGACTTTTCTTTATTACAAGTTGGGCAAAGCACTTGTAAGTTGTCGATCATAAACTCTAAGTGAGGATGAATCGACTTTGGTTTAATGTGGTCGATATGCATATTTTCGTGTTCAATACCGCACTTTAAGCATTTCTTTCCTTGAATGCGAAATACCTGTTTGCGTAGGTACTTCCAATTTTTTTCATTCCCAAACGCAACTTGGGACTTTCTAGTGTGAATAAACTTCGCAATTTCAATTTGCGTACGAAAATCAGCTTTTTCCATCTCAGGTATTGCGATTTTTGGCCTGATAACGAAAACAAATAGCGATAACATCAACGAGAGAGAGCCTATGTACCATACTAGTGTCATGGCCAGTTCACGATAGAAGTTAAATGATAATCCATTCATCGCGATTGCATTCATTGCGTTTACCTCCGTCAAAATGTCTTTTTACTCTGTGTGTTTTTTTGTGTGTATGTGTGTTGTGTGCCTATTAGGACTTCTTCGACCTCCTCACATAGATAAGTTGCAAAGGATGTGCCAAAAAAGATAACAATTTTAGATGGTTATCATCTAAAAATTATGATTTATGGAGATAAAAAGTAACTGTTCATTTTAGTCAGGATCAGAGCGGCGCCACAAAATTAGAATATTGTGCTGAAATCTTTCATGAGCTCACTCACGCTTGGTAGATCGTTTATTGCACCTGAGGCTTGGCCTACTTCTAATTCACCTTCGTCTGTATCACCATCAAGCATACCAAGTTTTGCGCGTCCTTTTCCAAGGTGTTCAATGAGTTTTTCAACTGGTGCGCATTCAAGTTCTAATTTAAGAGATTCGGTTGCAAATTTATTTTTTAGAAGCCTTACTGGTACATGGGGTTTCATTTGAAGACGAGTATCTCCTGGGCCTGCTGCAATGATTTTATCTTTGTAATTTTGATGGGCACTACTTTCTTTGGTCATAAGAAAACGTGTACCAAGTTGTACGCCACTTGCTCCAAGACAAAGGGCGGCCTTTATTGTTCTCTTATCAAAAATACCACCAGCTGCAATAACTGGGATTTTAACTGTGTCACATACTTGTGGAATAAGACACATAGTTGTGATTTCATCACGCCCATTGTGGCCTCCTGCCTCAAATCCTTCTGCAACAATGGCATCAACGCCAGCGTCTTCACATTTTTTGGCAAGTAGTGGGCTTGAGGTAACGTGAACGACAGTGCATCCTTGGTCTTTTAGAAATTTTGTATATTTCTTTGGAGAGCCAGCTGAAGTAAAAAAGATTTTTATCCCCGCATCAAGACACACTTGTATTTGTTCTTCGGCCAAACGATAGAGTAGTGGAACGTTTACACCGATATGTTTGCCATCTTCTAATAGGTCATGTGCTTTCTTTAAATGCTCTTTTAAAAGCTCTGGCTTCATTGAGCCTGCACCAATTAGACCTAGCCCTCCGGCATTGCTTACAGCGGCCGCTAATTTTGATCCAGAAACCCAAACCATTCCACCTTGAATAATAGGATAGTCGATATTAAATAATTCACAGATATCTTTTCCACAGTCTTTAAAATTCATTAAATATCCTTATCACTAAAAGCAGGGGTCTTTGACCTTATTAATTCTTTTTCTAATTTTTCATCTCGATAAGACTCAAGAGTATAGGCCCTTGTGGCATTTCTCTTATTTCCAAAGCCTTTCATATTCGTGACGATAAAGCCTGCCTCTAACATCGCCTTACGTATTTTAACTGAGGCCGAATATGTTGTCATAACAGAATCTTTATTACATAAGCTACGCAGATTCCTGAACCATTCTTTTGTCCACAAAGTTGGATTTTTAGTAGGTGAGAAAGCATCCTGAAAAATACAATCTATCTTAATATCTTCTAAGTCTAATTTCTTTATAGTTTCTCTAGCATCACCAAGTAGGACTTTTACTTGAAAATTCTCACTTAGATTAAAGCTTATGAATTCTTTATTCTTTTCTAGATTGCTTATATGCTTACCAATTGAAGCTTGAGAAATTACCCAATTGGCCAATTCAGGATCAATTTCCGTTGTGATAAATTTAATCTTATTAGCTATTTCTTTAGTGCTCTCAAAAGTTGCTAGTATTCCAAGGCCTACTCCAAGTCCTATCTCTAAAATTGTAATGTTAGAAGCTTGGGCCCTCTCTAGCACACTACAGCCTTCAACGTAATTATAGAGTGTTTCTTCCAGAGCACCTGCTGTTGAGTGGCAATTTTCATCAAAATGGCCACTGTGTAATGTTATATAACCATCATCTGTTGTAACTGCTTGATATTCGCTAAATTTTGTTTTGAATTTCATAGGTAAAACTTAACATTTCAGTGATTCAAGGTCTATTCCCATTAAGTTTTCTTAATTTTCGACGATAAGATATCTGATGAAAAGTATCGGCTTTAAGCTTCCAACATTCATTATTTCTCTCATTTTACTCTTAAGCTCATGTGGAGAATATGGTGGCGGAGTTGCGTCTTTGGCCAATCGAAATGTCGGTGATAATGTTGAGGTGCAATCATCTCTAGATGAACTTGGTGCTAGTAATATTCGCTCAATTTGTTCACGTCTTAGGGCCATGAGAATGGATCTCCAAACGATTACTGATATTGAAAGTGTAGTCTTCAATGTTAAGTTTGGCTCTTGTATGAGTGGTGATAGTGTTCGTGATGTTGTTGCTGAATTAAATGCAAATTATAATGGAACAGCAACTCTATCTGTAAAGACTAATCAATTTGATGTTCCAGGTACTCTTTTAGAATCACAGGTTCAAACAGATTTAAATGGTGTGGTGGCAGATTTTTGTAGCGCCTTTGCAAGTAATAGTGATGTTAATGCTGTTTATCAAAACTATGCAAATCAGGGAATTGTATATTCCTTCCCAAACACAAATACTTTCATTAGAAGTGTTGTCATTGATAATTCTCAGAATAAAGTATTAGTTGAGAAGCAAACTTATATTATCGAAGAAAATTCTATTGCTGATAAGAATGTTTTAGTTGAAAGAATCGAATACCAGTCTCAATGTGCTAATAAGAATGCAAAGGTCGATATCCAAAAACTAAATGAATACCGACCTTAGAATATTTCTTCTTATCTAATTTCCCAATCTTTATAAATTCCAGTAAGCCTAGGTGTAACAAGTGTATGATAGCGCTTAAATAAGTCATAGCGCTCCTTATCCATTGAAGAATGGTTTGCTAACACTCTTAAAGTTTCAAGATATGAAAGTCCCTGACAAATTGTTTCAGCATGAAGCATGAGTTTGTCGACATTATCTTCATTCATCCATGCTTTAGGATTAGTTAAGTCTGATAGCTTTTCTGGTTTAAGGCATTTCATAATCAACTTAATAAGATTCTTCTTAAAAGTATATTGACTACCTGAAAGCTCACGTTGGCCTAAGTTATCACTTGCTACCCATGCAAATGCAGGGTGCTTGATAAAGAGATTTGAGAAGTATTTTTGCGGATTTTTTGCAACATACTTAATCATATCCTTAAGGGCCATAAGGGCCTGAATTTGACTTGTTCCTTCATAAAGTAGTGGCCCAAATGAGTCTCTGTGATAACGGCTTACTGGATACTCTTCCATGAAGCCATAACCACCTAGAACTTGAATGGCCTTTGTAGAAAGCTGTGTATAAGCTTCACATGCATAGTATTTAACAAGTGGAGTTCTCTTTCTTGTCCAAATTGAAGCATTCTTAAAGATGGCCTCTTCTTCTTTTGTTAGTTCTCCAACTTCATTCTTTTTAAGATCAAGTTTTTGGAAGATATCATATGAAGAAATTGTATCAACTAAAAGAGCTCTAAGAGCATCTCTTTCTGTTTCAAAATCTTCTAAATTTCTTTTCATAAGTGGTAATTCAGATATCGGTTTATCAAATTGAACGCGCTCTTGAGCATAGTTCTTTGCATAACCGATACATCCTTCAATTCCACCTAGGGCCTGCATTCCTACAGCAATACGCGCCTCATTCATAAGGTGAAGCATATATCTGAAACCTTTTCCTTCTTCTCCAATAAGACGTGCAACAGAGTTTTCATATACGATTTCGCATGTGAAAGATCCGTGCATTCCCATCTTGTGTTCGTTCTTAGCAACCGTATAATTAAGGCCTTCTACAGTTGGATCATCTTGTTCACAGATAAACATTGAAATACCCTCAAGTCCTTCTGGTGCACCTTTAATACGTGCTAGAACAAAACCAATTCCACCACCACCATTAGTGATGAATATTTTTGAGCCATTTAATTTATATGTGCCATCACCAACTGGTGTTGCGCTTGTTTTAATCATTCCAAGATCAGAACCACAACCTGGCTCTGTTAAGTTCATTGATCCCGATAATTCACCTGCAACAATCTTAGGTATAAGTCTTTCGGCCGTTTCATGATCACAGAAGCGGTGAACCATATCTGCGATAGAAGTAAAGAATGCAAGTTGCGTACATTGTGAATTACATGCACGTGATAATTGCTCTAAGAGAATCATTAGGGCAACAGCTGGTAGACCCATACCACCAAATTCTGTCGGAACACATAGGCCAAAAGCACCAAGTTCAGTTGCTTCTCGATAGAACTCACTTAATTCTTTTCCTGGAATAGTGCGACCATCCTTAACAACACCAGCGCCATTGACGTCAATGGCCTCTGCGCGATTGTAAACAGCATCAGCTGCCCAGCTTCCAGTTTGTGTCATAAGTTCTTCAATAAAACTTATCACTTCTTCTTGATTGTTAAATCCATCTGCAGTTGGGAACTCTTTATAATAAAGAGGGATTATGGCCTTCCAGTCCACTGCGTTCTTTAACATCCATTGCCATTCTTTTTCATCGCTAAAATAATTCATTAAAGATTGATCCTTTTATAATTTAACTATTAACTAATATTAAGACATTTTTCGAGTAAATGTGTCAATTCTATGATAGTTAAACAGCATGTCAAAACCACGCCGAAATACACGTGAATCACGTTGCCCAACTTGTCGCATCAATACGCATTGGTGCTTTTGTGAGCATTTGAGTAGTTTTCACAATAACACTGAAGTCATTATCCCAATGCATTATACAGAGCGATGGCTAACGAGTAATACTGCATATTTTGCAACCCTTGTACTTAATAAATGTAAAATTATGGAAAGGGGAAATATGTATGACCCCTTTGATCCAAACGCCTTTGATTTCGAAGAAAATAATTATATCTACTTATTTCCGACACAAGACTCACTGCCTTTAAATGAGTTTGTGGCCGATCATCGAAAGACTTGTTTGGTTGTTCCGGACGGATCTTGGTCAAAAGCAAAGAAATTTCATAAAAGGGAAGATGTTCTAGCAAAAATGCCAAAATTTCATTTAATAGATGTTGGTGAGAGTATCTATGAATTAAGAAAGTCTCCAGGAGAGAACTTCTTATGTACTTATGAAGCAATTGCACACGCATTAAGTGTCTTAGAGGGAAGTGAAGTAAAAGATCATATGATGAATATATTTAAGGTCTTTGTGGAAAGAGTAAAAAAAAGCCGGAAAGGTGATTTCCGGCTCGATTGAAAAAATAGGATGTCGTAGTAATACTATTCGAGCATTGCTTTAAGTTGCCAGTTTTGCTTTTCTAGCCAAGCAACTTTGTCATCAGCATATGCTACTGTTGAAGCATCTCCTGCTTCGTCAGCAGTTCTTGATAATTCTTTAAATGCATTTAGGAAGTAGTCATTATCTTTTAAAATAATTTCTAATGACTCTTTACTAGTAAATGAAGACTCATTAGTTTCTTTAATACGACTAATCTCTAATGCATTGGCCATTGTTAGAACTGGTTTTTCACCAAGTTGTAATTGTCTTTCTGCAAGGTCATCAAAGATAACGGCGAACTCATTATATAGAGTCTCTGTTAACTCGTGGATTGGAAGAAACATCATCCCCGTAACATTCCAGTGAATATTATGTAGCTTCATGAAATATACTTGGGCATCTGCTTGAATAAGTTTTAATTGATTAATTGTATTCATACGTTCTCCTTTTTTGTTAACGTGATCAGTATAACAATAAGAATTATATGAATCCAATAAAGAATATATGTCATGTAATAGTCAAAATCTATTGAAATTTAGGTTTATTAAACGTATGCATACACCGCGTAAAAGTGCGATGTAGTCCCTAGAAGAACACAAATATGCCATATTGCATGACCGAGATAAAGGCTTTCACGCAAGTAGAAGAGAACTCCACTCATGTAACACGCTCCACCAATAACGATCCATTTTAAGCAGTCAAAACTTAAGTTTGATTGAAGTTCATTTCGAATAACAAGAACCATCCAGCCCATAGCAAGACAAAGAACAATTGTTAAAACTTCAGATTTGTTAAATGCAAATAATTTAATGAGAATCCCGATAAAGGCCAAGGCCCAAATATTGATCATCATCCACATTCCGGTTTCACCGCGAATGGCCAGCATTAGAAATGGAGTATACGAGCCAGCAATTAGTAAATAGATACCAATATGATCCATGCGACGAAATATCTCTTTAAGTCTACGACTTCTTTTGCTGTCAAGGCCATGATAGAGAGTCGACATACTATAAAGAAAAGTGATGGAGAGTCCAAATACGCTATAGGCAAAAGTATGTAGACCTGTTTGGGCCTTCATGATCATCATGACAGTACCAACGACACCAAGGATTATACCAAGGCAATGGGTTGAAGAATTAATAATTTCTTCAAATTTTGAATAGAGTTCTCCGTCTCTCTCGTGCATATTAAAATTATAGCAGAAGTTAAGAAATTCTATAGGTAGGTTATTTATTCACTTAACATTTTCTTAAGTAAAAGTGTCTAAGTGTCTGTATTTGCAAACCAGCATGGAAGCCTCTTAGAAAGGGCATTTTCGCCAATTTTTCCACTTTCATAAGGCATTAAGGCACTATTAACGATAATATCCATACGACATTGCATACTAGGATAACTATCTTTTGTCTCTTTCACCACGAGGTTATCAGGTGTATGAAATTGTGGAAGTACATCGTTATTTACATAATTGATGGCCAAGGTGAAATCACGAGCAACTTGCATTGTCTCAAAACAAAGTCTTTTATTTAATTTATCTTCTAGAAACTTTTCTTCACAAAGAGATGCGGCATATGGATCAAGCTCTAGAGGTGCATCGAAGTATTTAGGATACTTGGTAACAAATTTCTTATAACAACTATTGGCCGCAAAGAAGTCTGATTGGCCTTCCGTGCTCATATGTTGCATTCCCTTAATTTTAATGCGGGGATATTCTCCTAATAAATGCCCAACCTCATGACATGCTGTAAAGACAAAGGCCCTTTTGGTCATATCAGGCAGTCTTGCAAAGCCACCCCAGAAATTTACTTGATAAGTGTTATTCTTTTCTTCGTATTTGGCCCACGCACTAAAATAAGGAGTCTCCCAATCCAATGTTGCAATAACCATCGTTCGCCCTTGGCGACGAGCTTCTGTTTGATATAGCTGAGTGACTGTACTTGCAATGAAGTAAAAGTCTTGTTGCTTTATCTCCGAGCCCAAATCCTCATGAGCTAGTATCTGATATTCATGAGAATTTCGTTCTTTGCTCTTTATTGAGGCATCAGAGAACGAGGAAACCAGAAGAATTGATAAGAGAATGATAAACTTCATACCTGCCTTATACTTTCAATCTTTACCAAGGCATAAATAATTGAAAATAATACAGTCTTTTTAATATGATAAATATTGGATAATATGTTGGATATGAAAAAAGAAACAGTAGCACAGGCCTTACTAGGTCATTTAAAGGATGAGTTTGAAAAGGCTCAAGAAGTTTATGAAAACTCACGTGGAGCTTCGCAAGAAGCTGATATGGCCCAAGAAGGTAAGTATGATACTCGCGCCATTGAGGCCGGTTATTTAGCAGGAGCCTTAAAAAAGCGTGTCGATGAGCTTGAAATTGACGTTAAAATGATTGAGGAGCTAATAGAAGAGCTTCCTCAAGGTAAGAAGGTTCAGATAGGCTCTCTCGTTGAGTTAAAATTTAATAATCAAACTCGTCATTATTTCATTACACCAACGGCAGGTGGAACCATGTTAAATGTTGACGGTAATGGACTTCTTGTTATCTCGGTTTTTTCTCCGATTGGAAACGAAGTTCTTGATCTTGAAGCTGGCGATATTTTTGATGTTGAAACGGGTGATATTACCCGAGAATACGAAGTTATCTCTGTAAATTAATCTTTAACTTGGCCATTCATAGCTAAACTTTTCGTTTTCTTGAGCGGCCAAGATCTCATATGCATCACTTGGGTTTAAGTCTCTTGGATTTAGCCAATCATCTATATATTCATGATTTAGAAATATAGGACAACGATCGTGTCCCATTATTTCAACTTCATTTGGTGGATCTGTTGTAATTATAGCAAAGGACTTAAATTTAACGCTTCCATCTGTAGACTGCCATTCATCCCACAAGCATGGCGCCCACATGAATTCATTATTTGTAGGTTTAAACTTTATTAGTGTTTTCTTATTATCTTTTAATACCCATTCATAGAATGCATCAAAACAAACAATGCCATGATTTCTCATAAATAGAGGTGACCATGTCTTTCTCTTTTCAAGTGAGTCGACTCTGGCGTTAAAGACATTAAATTTAGTTGGGATCTCTTCTGAAGAACCATTTGGCCTTATACGGTAGCGCATAGGAGAGATTAATCGCTTCTTTTCTTGTGCCGTTATAACACTCGTAAAATAATTCGGGTAGATGCGACCAAGTTCATCTGGGCCCTTAAAGTAGCTTCCACTTGGTTTTCTTTTTAAGTTTAATTGTTTCTTAATTTCATCTGCCCCAAGCTTTGATTCAAGCTCTTGCATGGCCTTAAATTGGTTGTAGGATAAGCGATCAAAATCCGCATTCATCGTCGATGAAACTCTTTTTAAGTCACTTGCCGCTTGGATAGAAAAACACATAGATAAACTTTAACATATTTAAATTATTCGTCGAAGTGGATATGATATACTTTGTTCATGATAAATAGAAGATATAGAATTGAAGGTAAGGTTCAAGGGGTATTCTTTCGAAAAAGTACTCTTGAATATGTTAACCACCATACGCCTAATATTACTGGTTATGTTAAAAACCTTAAAGATGGCAGTGTTGAAGTTTTGGCCTGTGGTGATCTCGAGGATATTAATAATTTAGAAGCTTTCCTAAAAGAAGGCCCTGAGACTGCAGAGGTTGAGAAAGTAACATTGATTGAACAGCCAGCTGTTGCAAATTTCAAAGACTTTCAAGTTGGCTGAGAAAGCTGTCTAAAAATTTATCTTTCACAGTAATCTCTACAATCAAATAGCATGAATCTCTGATAATGATATAAAGCATATATGAAAAAATGCTTATTTCCCCTTATTGTCTTATTTAATATCAATACATTAGCTGTTGAGTGCCCAAGTCCAAAAGAAGTTATTGATGGTAGCTGGAAAACGATTTATCAATGCAATAATGGATCTCTTTTTTCTTCTTATGAAATATATATGAAAACTGGCGCCCGTACAGGTCAGAAAACCTATGATGAATTGGGTAGAGAGACATCAAGTGATTCATGGAGTACAGATGGAATATATACATATCATTCGACTCATAATTATTTAGAAAATGGAAATTTTGTAAAATCAGTTTATGTAATTGAAGATGATAAAATCACAAATAAAATAAAAGAAAAAGCTGAGTACACTGGTGATCCACAAGATCCTACTTTAGTTAAGGACTGGGTCATTACTCAATCCTCATATCGCCAACAGGGAATAAGACACTATCATGAACTCGAATATAAGCCGTATCGTATCGATGTTTTAAACAAGCAGGGTGAAGTAACAAAGTATTATGAAGTTACTTATAATATGAAAGCGCCCCTTGCTAATCTAGTAAGTGAGTTTAAGGCATATACACCTAATGGCAATCTTGTTGGAAGTTACCGTGAAGATGGAGAGTTTAGTGTTGCAAAACAATTAAAGAAGTTCAATTTATCAAAGAATGAATATGAAAGAAGATTAAACGTATTTAATGATAAGACTCGTGAGCCAGTCGTTATTATTGATACAGGCTTTGATATTATGCACCCTTCATTAACTCATAAATTATATAATTCACCATATGATATTGTTGGGGATGGTGTTGATAATGATGGCAACGGAAGAGTTGACGACTCATGGGGATGGCAAAGGCAAGACGATGCAGGCCTAAGTCTTTTACGTGATGATAATAATATTAGAGAAACACATTCTCTCGTCCATACTCCATATCCTGTATCTCACGGTACACATGTTGCGGCCCTTGCATTAAAAGACCTCGATAATTACGGACTAGTGGGATTTGCTGGTGATGTGGCAATTAGCGATCATTTGCAAATGGCCGGTGAGTATATAACAGATAAGAATGTTAAATTTGTAAATATGAGTTTTGCTATAGGCTTTCCTGGTGCACCAATGTCTGCACCTCGTGATTCATTTCATTTCCTAGAGAAAATCTTTGTCGATAACCCTGAGACGTTATTCGTTGTTGCAGCCGGAAATGGACGAGGAAGTCTTGATTTAGATTTAAAAGGTAATGATAATTATCCAGCAAGTTATGATTATGAAAATATGATTAAGGTTGGAGCGTTAAATACTTCTAAATTAGAAAAAGATAAAATGGACAGCTATAAACCAGCAAGCTTTTCAAAGTATGGTAAAACAAAAGTTCAAATATTTGCTCCTGGCCAAGGTGTTGTATCAGCGCAATCCGGTGGCGGTACAATACCGTTAAATGGAACTTCTATGGCCGCACCTTTTGTGACAAATATTGTTTTAAAGGCCCATCAATTAAACCCAAGCCTTTCACCACTAGAGCTTAAAGAGTTGTTATTAAAAACGGCCTACATACCAAAGAGTGGAAAGCTTCCATGTGAAAGTGGTGGGATTGTTAATCCCGATGCTTTCTATAAGGCCGTCCTTAAGGCGCGCGACCTTTAGATATTTGAGCAATTTGGCGTGATAGCTCTTTGATTTGTGCAATCTTTAGATCATTTATATCACCTGAGGCAATGAGTTCTCTTAATTCCTTTGCCTTAGGTTCAAGCTTATTTAATAAATCTCGTCGTTTTTCATTTTTTTCTTTCACATGGCCAAAAATCGTCTTTAGCTCTTGGCGAAGACCATTAAAATCATTTTTCGACTTTGCTGCAATTGTCTGATTTATAAATCGATTAAGTACCTGTTGTGATTCTGGCGATACCATTGGTATCGTATGATAGACATCAGCATCTTTCACAACAACTGAGTAATAGCCATTATTATCTTTTATTGCAGTAATTGCACTGTCATTACCAATTTGAACTGTAAAACCTTTATTTTTTTCTGGAAATTTTAATGGAGCACTCTCAATATCAAATGCCATATTCATATTTAGAGAATCGTTTTGCGCGCGAAATCCTCTTGTGATACTTGAGATCACATTTGTTTTCCCTGATATCTGCTTTAGTGCCGATTCGGGGTCAGCATTACGAGTTATACTTCTTGCTACATGATAGATATCTTGTGAATGATTATAAACTTCTTCCATAGAAAAATAATTAGTATATGCCTTACCATCATGAAGCTTTCCATCTTCTTTTGCGTGTTTTACTCGAAGATCATAAACAGACTCTCTACCTTTTGAACGGTTATACTCAAATTTTGCATGTCTAAATTCATGCGGAACAGTGTTTTGATGGTGACCTTGTAAAAGTTCATCTAGGTTTGAAAAATTGAATGATACGGCCCTTGTTCCTCTATTTGATTGTCCAGCGGCTCCAACATATGTATCAGGGTAGAATAGGATTTTTTGTCTAAAGTCATCATTTCTAAAACGTTGAAGCTTTAAAACACCTGGATGATTGCGATCTGCTGCATATTGATTAAATTGAAGGGCCTTTGTTCTTATTTCGCGCTCTTCATTTGTTTTCTTATCTTTAACTTTTCTCTTTAAAGTAATTACTCTTACAGCAAAACCTTCTTCATTTAATTTAGAAGCAAGATCTTCAATCTCTTTATCTCCAGGACTTTTCATCGCTCTTTGCAAATATGGAGTCGTAGGTAGTGACTGTCTTTTCTCATTACCAATTTTTAGAAGTGCACTTTGTAGGCCTTTTGCAGATAAGAACATATTTTCAGGGCCTTTTTCACTTCGATAAAGAACTTTCTTCATTCTCATCATTGCTTCAGGTGCGATGATTAAGTTACTTAGCTTGGATTCTTCAAGTAGCTTTAATAATTGCTTAGCAGCAGGAGTACTTGATTTTAAGAGGTCATCTTTTGTAACCACTAGTCTGTCTGAGTTTTTTCCATCAATTGTAATCGTATCTTTTCGAGTAGGTATACCAAGCTTTCTTGTTACTCCTTCAATTACAGAAACAGCATTATTTGAGAGTCGATTAATATCTTTTGGATTCTGCTCAACACGTCGAGCATACGTTAGTTCAAGACGAGAGAGTAGGTTTGCCTCATGCTTAAAAGGCATCGTCGTATTGGCCGTTTCTTCATCATAATTATTAAATTCTGATTTATTATCGTCTAATTCATTTTTTGATAATAGTGTACTATCTAGCTCTTCATTATGAGAATTATCCGATCTTTTTGATATTGAAGAAATCGTTCTACCTCGATTAATAAGAAATTTTGCAACCTTGGCCATAACGATAGCTGGCGGTATTAAAACAGAGCCTGCAAATTGGCAAAGGGCCTGTGTTCTTGCAGCAGGGTTTAAACATGCGTAATTTTCTTGCATAGAAAAATACATTTCTTCTAGCATATTATAAATGACTTTTCCCATTGTGCCGGAAAAGTGTTTAGCGGCATTCATATAATGAATTGGTCCCCAGCCATCTGTTTCACTTAAAGAGCGAGACCATTCCATAGCAAGAAAATGCTTTGCACTTTCCATTGTATTAACAAGTTCTTCATTTTTTTCTTGTCTAGTTTCAGAGTCAATAGCGTATTCAATAACAGAGCCGATAAACTTCATGAATTCAACAGCAGATCCCCATAGACCTTTTAAGCATGAGATAAATTCAACCCCTGCATTTGTGTCTACAATTAAACTAGGGTCACATTGCCTTTTTCTTTCTGCCTCTATATTTTCACATGCAGGGGAGCTTGTAACGATCTCACAAAGTGCTCTTTCGTTAGTTTGGTCAAGTATATCAAGGTCACCAAATTCAAGACAGCGAGTTTCAATTACATTTAGGTCTAGCTCATAGTTACTTGTAGGAACAAAGGCGAGTGTTGATTGCGCCAATAGAGCTATAATTAAAGAGGATACAATAGTGAGTTTGATTCTCATTTATTTGTCTCCTCAATATAATTTAGCTTTTTCTTGAAATCGTTAATATCTTCTTTGGTTAGTTTTTTTTGAGATGTAATCATCGTGATGATGGACTTATTCTTTGATAAGATGTGAATCTCTTTAAAGAATGTTTTTACACTTCTTGAATTAAGATAGCTTCCATTATTATCAATTCTAATTTCATCTTTATCCTTTTGAAACTTAAGGGATGATGTTTGAAAGTTTGAGAAATCTGCATATTTTAAAATCTTATTTCTACGTGCAAGATATTCTTGAACTTTTTCTTTGTTGTAGTTTTCTAGCTTATTTTTATTATTTTTGACTTCAACGCTTATTCGTTTTGATCCATTTTTCCAAATATCAATATTGTCAAAAGAGAGGTCTTTCACCCAACTGCCATTTGCATATAGTTGAAATTGAAAAAGTATAAATATCTTTATTAGTAAAAATCTCATAACCATATGAAATTTATCGGCTTTTTATTAAGAAAAATTTAATTTTCTAGACGCAGACTTGATGCCGATATATTCTATTGATATGAGTCAGGCCATCAAAAAGGTTTCAAGTTCTATTCGTAGTATTTTCAAGCCTTTATCGCTATTTATCGTTGTTATTTCCTATTTATTAATAGGTCAAGCTGTTGAATATCTCTATGGCCCTAAAGTATCGCAGTCTCTTGTGCTAAGTGGACCTTTCTATTTGTTCTTACTTACTGCAGTTAGTTTATCCTTATTATTAAATTTAATTAGAAAGCTTATAAGAAAAGAATTTTCTTGGCCTAGTTTACTTGTACATATTGGACTAATTGGATTGTTCACAGTTAGTTCTATCTCAAATGTTGAAGGTCCATATAAGAATATTCAAGCAAGCTTAAAACTTAAAACTGGTGAATCTACTAACGAAGCGAAGCTTGAAAAATTTGAAATCTCCATTCTAAATAGAAATACAAAAGAGAAAGTCTTTGTCGATATTAATTACTCCCTTCGCCCACAAGGCTTAAATCTTGATTTTGGGCCGACATATCTACTGACTTATCTTCCATTTAGTCAAAGGACCTATAATCTACGTGATGCCCAGGGAGAGGTAAGTGCCATTATTGAAGTCCTAGATAAGAAGTCTAGAGAAACTAAGAAACATCTACTTTCAACAAATAATTATGATTATGAGAACTTCTTTGTTTCAAATAATCGAGAGATCTTTCTTTATAATCAAGAGAAGTTAAATTGTTTATTGAACCTAAGTAATATTAATCCTTCATGTATTGTTATGCTAAGGAGGCGATCATTAAATGATCTAAAGAATGATTTATGCAAAGAGGGCAATTATCTAATCACTAAAAGTGGATTCATCTCTCTTGCCGATTCATGTCGATTAAATGAAGTAATGGATCGCTTAATTATCGATGATAAGATCGTCTCCCTTGTTAAGTACTATACTGACAAACAGCTAGAAGAGGATTATCACTATAAACGAGACCTTGGCCTTGATAGGACTGATGTTATTAAATATATCGAAAAGCAAAGTCCAAAGCATGTACGTTTTATCAAACCAGGCCAAGATCAAGAGATCATTGATGTGGCCGGCGATTTTCACGATATGAGCTTTCAATATAAAAGCTATAAACTACCTTTTAGCATTAATCTCCAAGAGCTAAGTGGTAACAAAGCGAAATTGATATTAAATGGGAAAGAATATACTTTAGAAAAAGGTGATCTGGTAGAGATTCTAGACTATTATATTAGATTAAATAAGCTGGACTCTAAGGCCCGCGAAGTTAAGGTGTCAGTTTTTAGAGATCAGCTAAGATCCACAAAAACAACGTTCTTTTTAATCTTTTGCCTAGGTTTGATCCTTTTTACATTTTCTTTCACAAGAGAGCGCATGACATCGAAATGAGTTATTGCAAAGATCTGATTTTCTTAATTTAGTACAACTCTATTTTTAACCTTTCTTAAACTGACCTCTTCATTTTCCCTCGATATAAGATTGTTCAATAAAATTACAACTTTTTTAACAATTGAGGATAAAGGGAGAATTTATGAAGAACTTAGTTTTAATTACATGTGCACTATTTTCACTAACGGCATTTGGGAAGATGCAACAATCAAGCGTTATTATCGATTCATTTGATACAGAGGATAAAGCTAAGGAATCGTGCCTAATGGCAGAAGTGGAATATGATGAACTTAAAGACATAAAGGTTGATGGCCTTGCTTTTGAATTTATTATTGCTCAAAGTAAAAAGAGCTGGGACTGTCGAGTAAGAGCAACTCTAGATAGCTATGACCAAGTATTAGCAAAAAAGACTCTTAAGCAGAAACTTACAACTGATTATGACAAGTCTTATACAGAATGTATGAAAATGAGAAATAGAATCATTAATACAACTCTAGGATACGTATTTGGTGATGTAGACTTCTATAAAGAAGGTGGATTCTTAAAGAAGAAAAAGCACGTATGTGAATTTAATTTTATCGTTGTTGAGTAATCAGCGCGCATAAAGGAAGACAGTGGTTTTGTGAGGAGACTGCTGTTTTCCTATAATTTTTCTAATTCCTTTTGCATTTCTTTAAATTTATTCTATAAGTTCATTTAATGAAATATATCTCACTAATAATACTTACACTTCTCCAATATGGACTTGCCTCTAATAACCTAAATTTAGGTAAGAATGTTACCGTTTCTGGTATCTCTTCAGGTGGCTATTTTGCCCATCAATTTCATATAATCAATAGTGGACTTGTAAATGGCGCAGCTATCTTTGCAGCTGGCCCTTTTTATTGTGCTAGAGGAAATGCAATTACAGCAATGAAAACCTGTATGGAAGGTAAACTTGTTAGTGGCACTTCTTTATTTTCATACCAATATATAAATACTCTCCAGTTTAGTGGGCTCATTGATCCTACCTTTAATCTTAAGGATGACAAGGTTTTCTTATTCTCTGGAGTTCTAGATAAAGTGGTTCATCAAGAAGTGACAAATGAGTTAAATAGTCTCTATGAATTGCTAGGTGTTAAAGAGCTTAAATACGTAAAGGATCTTCAGGTTGCTCACACGCTTCCAACTTTAGACCAAGGTGGAGAATGTACTAAATCGCAGACGCCTTTTATCGGAAATTGTAATTACAATGGTGCGCTAGAATCACTACGTACTCTTTATCCAGATAGACGAAAAGAAAACAATGTCTTAGGCGGTACACTTACTAAAGTTAGTCAGCGAAAATACTTCTCTTCTTTTGACATTGGACTATATAGGCCACTTCTTATGGAAGATGCATATATGTATATCCCAAAGTATTGTAAAGATCATCAATGTGAACTTCATATTGCCTTTCACGGTTGTAAGCAATCGCTAGATGATATTGGAACTGACTATATTGATAAGGCTGGTTTTATAGAAGCCTCTGAAGAGCTTGGACTTATCGTTCTTTTCCCTCAGGCCAAAAAGTCATTATCAGACTTTCAAAATCCTAACTCGTGCTGGGACTGGTGGGGATATTCAGGTATAGATTACTCTGTTCGCACTGGCCAGCAAGTACGTATTATTACTGATATGGTCAAAGACCTGCTCAATAAAAATATGCAATAATTACATAAATTCTATTAACACCTTGTCTGCTTGTTTCACCATGGTAAATCCTATTAACTACAAAATAGGAGTATCCCCATGAAGACACTAGTAGCAGTATTTGCTATCTTTCTAGCTTTTGGCACGCAAGCGGCTGATTATTCAGTTAATTTTAAGCAACTTTCAACTTATTCAAATGATTATAAAATTGCAAAAATTAAAGAAGCGCGTTTTCAAGTGATGGCAACAAGTAAAGGTGGAATCCTTCGATATTGTTATAAGGATTATGAGTCAAACTTCCCATACGCTCCACAAAAGAATCCATATTATTTAAGTCAAAATCTAACTTTCGAGACACAAGAAACAACAATAAAATTCGCTAAATTAATTCCACTATTTAATAAATTTAAAGACGAACTTCAGTCTGATCTAAAACTAGGTTGTAGTACTGATGTGTATCTTTCTGGCCTTGTAGTTTCAGAGCTTGAGGATGGAACAGAAGCGCATTCTGACTTCACAGTCTACTTCAAGGACAATAAAGTAGTAATGGCAGCAAGCTCATATCAAGTTGAATTAAAGGCCTCAGAAACGCTTGTAATAGATCTTATACCAACCGTATTTTATGGAAAAAATTGGCAAAAACGCTGGGCCGATCTTGATCCTGCTGTTGGAAATCCACAATCAAATTATTAAATAATCAAGGCCTCTTAATTATAGAGGCCTCTTTGTTCCGATACCTTTTTCATACTTACTTGTAACAATTGGCACATGTGGTAAACATATCTCATTGATATGATCACAAGAGCTCTTATTCTATATTTACTGTGCTTTCTAGCATCAAACTCATATTCTAATACAGATGACAGGGATCTCTCTATTAATTTCGAATACTATGAAACCTTTGTTAACCGCTATCATATTAAGGAGATTATTGAGGCCAGAGCACAAATAGTTACAGTAACGAAAGATGGGCCTTTTACGAGATTCTCTAAAGAAAATTGTCATCAATCCTATTATAATCGCTTTGATAAGAATGAGCATTTTCGTCCATATACTTTAAAAAATAATTTCAGAATTTCGCTGGAACGAAACACAAGTGTAAACCTAGGCTCAATTGCTGAAAAACTAGATAAGCATAGAAGTGTGCTTAAATCACTTATAAAAAGTAGCTGCAAAATAGATTCGTATATTACTGTACTATTAAAAGGTTTATTAAAAAACGGACATGAATTTCGATCTGATTTTACAATAATTCTTAAAAGGCTAAATAGAACTCATCCAGATCTATATCTATTAATTAAAGATAAGAGAGAAAAAATATCTTCAAATGATCTCAACCAGGCCATTCTTGGCCCGACTCTTCTAACTCGTGAGAATATGTGGAACGGTGTTTGGTTAGAGCTCGACCCATTGGCACCTCACTTGCAAATTAATACTCCATTACAACTTAATTAGCGCAATTCACTAGTGATATTGCCCTAGACAGTGTTCATTTATTAGACAAATGATTGCTGCTTAGACGTATTTGGAGACTCTCTTATGAAGAAGACGTTATCGATTTTTGCTCTTGTGGGACTTATGCATATAAGTGCAAGTGCTGCTTTTTCAATTGCTGATCAAGCAATGGATAGTACTAAGTATGAACTCCCAAAAACTAAAGAGAAAGCTGGCCGAGATGTCGCAGACACCGGAAAGAAAGTTATTCGTGTAAAGGGGAGAGATAAGTAGTGACAAGAATCCCAAGCTTAAAGGCATATCCTATTATTGGAAGTATTGGAGAGTTAAATTTTAAAGAGTGTCTCTTTGAGCAACTAACAGATCGAACATATGATCTTGGGGATTCATTTCGTTTTAAATTATTCCATAAAGATGTCTTAGTTGTTTCTGAGCTTGAGAGCTTTAAAGAAGTTATTGTAAAGAAGAGAAATACATTCTTAAAGGGTAGCACTCTAAATGAAATAAAGCATATTAATAAAGGTAGGCCATCCATATTAGATGCTGATGGCGAAAGTTGGCAGAAGTTAAGAGCAGAGTTAATCCAATTCTTCACACCGAAGATTCTTGAAGGACTATATTCAATAGCAAATAATAGACTTGAAAAACAACTGCCTCTATTTGGTGAGAAGGCCTGTGTAAGAGATGTAGAAGTTCTCATGGGGAAATTGGCCTTATCAATTACAAGTGAATTCTTTATCGAGCATGATTTTAAAATATCAAAAGAAGAAATAACTAATCCAAAAGCAGAATGTGACAGCTTTTATTATTTTCAAAAATTTCTCATTGCTGAATTAACTAAGAGAATGAATTATGGCCCATTGTGGAAGTATCTTCCAACAATTAGTAATTTACGTTTTTCCAAATTTATCAAAGAAGGAAAGGACTTTGTTAGACAAAAAGTTGAAAAAGGAACAGAGAATTATACCTTGATCACCTATCTCAAGGATCAATGGGTTGATACAGAGTCTATCATTGGTCAGATATATGGCCTTGTCGGCGCTTCATTTGAGTCTACAGCGGTTTCATTAACTTGGGCACTGTACTTTCTAGCGCAAAACCAAAAGCTTCAACAGGATTTGTATGAAGAACTTAAAAATTATGATTTAAAAGATACGAAATCCTTTATTGATAATGAATTACTTCAAACATATGTGGATGAAACTTTAAGGTTAAGGCCAGCATTTCCAATTCTTTTTAGAGAGGCCTGTGAAGATGCTCAAATTAACCAAGATGAGAAAGTTATCGATGTTAAAAAAGGTACGATCGTATTTACGTTATTAGGTAAGATCCTAAATAATAAGAAAGTATGGGGAAGTGACCATAATGAATTTAATCCACAACGATTCAATAATCTAACAAATGAACAGAAGAAGTCTTATATTCCTTACTCTACAGGTACTAGGACATGCCTTGGGCGTGAGATGGCAAATATTGAGGTCAAAATTATCTTGGCCCATCTCATAAAGAACTTCGTTGTCACACCAGCATGTGATCTAAGTCTAGTGAAGCCAAAACAGAAATTTGTTTTTAGTAGCGACCGAGCAATTGATTTAGAATTTACAAGACGTTAATACTGTAAAAGAGCATTTCTGTCGTAGTAATTTAAGATATCTCTTTCAACCGCTTCAATGAGTGTTTCGTAATCGCGCTCAATTATGATTTTGCCATCGATTGATCCGGCATCTTTTAGGATCTTTTTGGCCTGCTTAATCTTAGGTTTGATTTCAATAGATACGAGACCTTTGTTTTCACCAAAGAAATGTGCTTTGCGCTCTTGTGTCGACTGACAGCCTGATACACTATCGTTAGTTACAAGAAGAGGTGATAAGGTATCTGATTTCTTACCTATATTTGTTTGCTTATAGAGAAAGTATGTAAATATCGATCGTCTTTTATAGAACTCTCCTTTTACACTTTTTGTTATTTTCTTAGTAAGCTTCCTCGATACTCGCTCAAGTTCTCCATTTTCCTGATTTAACATCTTGTCTAGCTCAAAAGTCATGGCCTGGTCATAGCTTAGCTTCTTATTCTTTAAGGCCCTGCCTGCGGCTTCAATACCAATTAAGTGAGAATAGATATCCTCATATGAGAAACCTGACATTTTCTCAGCATTTTTAATCTTTAATGCAGACCATCCATACCAAGTCGTAAACTCATGCCAAGTAAGAATATTATGGGCCATATACTGGGCCGTTTCTATAATTTCATCTTCATTCAGATTTAAGTGTGGCAATTTTGCGATAATAGAGCTTGGCCCTTGTGCTTTTAGCGCCATTTCCTTTGAACCATTTTTAATGGCCTCTTTTATTTTACTCACGTAGAAAGCAGTATAGTCACTGCCGGTTCTTAAGTGAGCGATATCAATAAATCCACCACGACATGTGTATATTAATCCTCGGTCTTCTTCCTTCTTACTTTCGAGATAGCTGTGTTGACCAAGATCATCATCAGCTCTTGAGTAGATAAAGAAAGGAAAAGGAAGGGCCCCAATACGCATCTGAGGCTCTGTCTGGGCCTGCTCTTGTGTAAGGTCCAAACCAAAGGCCTGAGTTGATAATAGCGCGATTAAAATAGGATAGAGAATTCGGTTCTTCATAGCTTTTTCTACCATTTTCAAGGTGTTTAATGGGCAAAAGAGGAAATATTTATACTCTATGTTCATTTTCTATATAGGGGCCAAGCTATGCTAAAATGGAGTAATGAAGTTGATTATTCCTATATTTCTATGCCTCAATGTTCTTAGTGCATCTCGTGTGGAGAAAAAAGTTGATATCAATGCCGATGGCAAGATCGACCGAATTGAAATCTATGAAGACAAAGAACTTATCGAAGTCAGAGAAGATAGAAACCAAGATGGGAAAATAGACGTTATTACAATACATAAGAGTGCCACGTTTTCAAAGCAAGTACGTCAAGATACAAACTTTGATGGCAAGTATGATCGTATTAAAACCTTTAAGAAAGTTAAAGAGTCACCAAATAATAAGAATGCTGGAAAAATTCAAATAAGGACTCAAGTCGACAAGGATCATAACGGAAGCTATGAAATTGATTTTTATAATTATATAAATCCACTTCAACAAACAGATTCTAATCCTTCTCCTAAAATTCCATAGTCAGTTAACTTTCTTTACCAGCATTTTAGCTTTCTTAATTTTCTTCTATGTGAGAGTAAAATGTAGAGTATTGTTTATGAAATCGAAATATATCTTAACAATGCTATTTGCCAGCTTTCAATTATCTTCTTTCGCTCTAGAGGTTGATAGTTTTACCCATCGACATGTGCCTTTACTAGACTCTTTAGATAAGCTTGATATCTACCTTAATAAGGCCTTGGAGGATGCTATAAAGGAAGCTAATCACGCTGATGATATCTTTGGCAATATTTGTCACAAAGGGACATTACGAAGAAAAGTGAAGAAGAACTTAGTTGCCTCTCTTAGAGGTTTATTTGTTGCTAATCCCTTACAGGTCTATATTGATAAGGGGAAATTAGGAGATGGATACTCTGTTGAGACAAAAAAGAGTGAGTCGGTATACCAATATATTCCTCTTATTTATAAACCTATACTGAAGCTTACCCCTTATTCACCACTCATTTTGACTAATAACGCATATATTGGAAGCGACAAATTTAGTCATATGTTTAATATTGGATATCTATATTATCTAAAACATATCCGTCACGGACAAAGTGTTAAAGAAATACTCAAATATGGTAAGAGGTCTGAGTCCATTACCTGGGGAGGTTTCTTTAATGGAATCATCTCTAATGGTGATCTTGTGGCAAATTTTCAAGGGCTACGCTTCTTTATGAAGCTCTTTGGTAAGGGAGTTGATCCTTTAACTGGCGAAAGTTATGAAGACCTGGCCGTTATAAAATGTGTCCAAGGTGAATTTAAGAAAGTTAAAGAAATAAGCTTTATCGACTATGTTGATGATGGAATGGATGAAGGCCTAAACTGTAATTCATATACAAATGGCTTTATGAGAAAGCAAATTAAGAAGCATTTGGATAATATAGGTATGGAATGTCCAGTGGAGCCAGATCGCTGTGAGGCCTTAGGAGATAAGTATGAAAAGTATTCAAAGTATCTCCTGCATAAGGACTGTCGCTAATTAAAGCTTAAGATTTCTTAAAACAAGATATATCGACTTGTGTGGCACATGTAACATGTCGATGTGTTACTTATGCAAAGAAAAATATCATTTCCTACATTATTTCTCATCTACTTATTAAGTTGCGCTTTTTCTTGTTCCAGTAATAAAGAGCAAAGTGATACAAAAGCGAATACACGCTCACTCAGTTCTGTGGAAGGCAAGGTTGAACAAGACTATCAAGAGCTTGATAAAGATTGGCATGATAGGGGAATGGTTGCCAAAGACAATATCGAGCGCATTAAGGATAAGAGAACTCTCCAGGACTTGTGTATTAAAGACTTTGAAAGAAGCTTCTTCTTTCATGCTATACCTGAACATAACGAGGCCATTCGTGGAACCCAAGAAGATGGGATTGTTTACGCTTTAAATATTCTTCATAGTAGCGAACAAGTAAGAGATTATCGATTACTAAAAGTAACTCTTATAAACTTCTACTATAATCACGATAGCGAACTTGTTAAAGTTGATGTGCCACTACTTGCCCGTGGCTGGAGGGTGCAAATGTCTTCTAGGAGACCTGGTGGTTTTGTGATCGATAATTCGAGGTGCTACTATTTTATCAACACTGTTAATCCATTTGAGTCAGGTGTCCTATCGATTAACAATGGTAAAGATATCTAAGGAATATGGAGTAAATAATGTCATATACTGATCTATGTAATGAATATAAGAAATCAAGAGAGCTCTTCTTTAAGACTCACGATGATGCTACAGAGTTTGCAACGACTGTGTTCAATGGTTTTCGTTCGTACTTAGGCCTTGGTGAGAACGAATATGATCTCATAAAGCTTGTTCCAACCTTGCAACTTGAGCCTGATGAGGAAGAGGAATATTTCTCACCAATAGATGAGGATATTTCTTACACTCCTCATGGTGCCGTTAAATTGGCCGACAACGGTTATTGGATCTTTTCGATTTTACTTAGACTCCATATTGATGGAAATAAGAATATGCAGCCAGCAGAAAATATCAAATTTGATATCAGCTATAAAAAAGTCAAAGACACGATCTATTTTAAATATGTCCAAGACAACCAAGATATGCAGATCCAAATAGGAGAGTTAGAGTCTTATTTAAAAAAGAATGTTTATCCAAGTATGGAGAAAACCATTATGGAATTCTACCAAAGCCAAGTGAAATTCTTTTTACATGATCGAAGTGTTGAGAGGAAGATTGGTCTCATTGCTTAAATTATTGGCAATAATTATTAAATTCAATAATGTGCTTGTGAAGTTAATTCTTGAGCATAAATTTAATGAAGCTTGATAACATGTAAAAATCTCATGGCCTAAAATAAACCACATATTTTTCAAAAGAAAATCTTTGTGTCGTAAATCGTTACTTCCTTCATAATTAAAGCTGTAATTTTTTTAAGAGAGGCTTTCTTATGAAAGAAAATCAAGATGTATCAATAAAGACAAGATTAGCGACTATTCTGGGTGGTGTACTTGGCTTTATCGCAGGAAAATATATGGGAATTGTTCCCTTTGTTCCCTTGTCTATAATGGCCATCACTTGTGCGATTTTAATGAAATCATATAATCCAGATAAGAATACGCTTAAGAGCTGGAAGATAGTTAGTGCTTCTATTCTTATAGGTCATGCTATTTGGATTCTCTTAGGAAATATTCTGCTATTGGCCCAAGGTGCAGGACTAACAATGATAACCATAATAGGGGGATTAAATGTAATTATTTATCTCACTATCGGCACTCTTCTTGTAATCAATGAAACACCTAAGAAGTCCTTGATAGCAGGAATCATTTTTTCAATGTTGTTCACTCTTATGAATCTATCATCGTTAACATCAATTGGTAATCGTGCTTATATGCCACTTATCCTTCTACATTGTTTCTATCGTTTAAGCTTTATTGTAGTGGCAGTTCGATATATGTGGCTTTATGACACACGTCCTGATGGAACTGGAGAGATAGAAGTAATCAACAGTGAAAATATAAACACAACTTAGACGCCTATTTCATTTAGTCTTAAAGGGGCGCGGGTACTTCTTGTACTTCAATTTTGCACGTAGAAATGTACACGTCATTAGAAATGTCTTTATCAGGTGTGGGCCTAATTAATAAGACGACATTTGGTCTTTTTGACAAATAAATCTGTCACTTTCACAAAAATGCTCAAATTTGGGAAATCCCTTCTTCTTAAAAACTTAGAATAATCTCAATATTTCTTATGCATAATACTTTGAAATCATTGGCTTCATATCAATATGAATATGTTCGCCCATATTTGAGGTCATTTAGAACGTAAACTAAGAGATAATTATCAATCAACAAATCGATAGGGACGCTTTGGAGATTAAATGAATTTGGAAATGGGGAAGATATTTGCAGGATATTTATATGGCCTCTTCGTATTCTTGCAGTCATTTCTATGTTACTTGGTATGGAATGATTATTTTATAAAGAAATATGGGCCTAAAGTGGCAAATGCGTTTGACGGTGCCATCATACAATCGCTTGGGGTTGTTCCTATAGCTATGTCCTTAATATTCTTCTTTGTTTTAGGATCGCAGAGTAAGATTCGAAAAAGGATTTCATCAGATAAACTCATAAAGACTCATGACAAACTCAATTGCGAGGAAATCGCTCGATTTGAAGTTGTAGCAATGTGGACTAACGCCTGGGCGCTGGCAAGTACCATAACAATGCTTGGAGTTCTTGGTGTTATCACTCATGGAATTAGCTCAACACAATTCTACTTTTCTTATGGTTCAAGTCTTGCCTTAATGCTCATTATGTTTCCAAGGCCCAAAGCTTTAAGGATGCCACTAGGGGATAATGTTACTCAATTTAACCCAGACAATTGTATTGAGTTATATTCAAAAGATGAAGTGTATGATAATAATGATAAAGATAAGAAGATGAGTGCATGAATATTCGTTATTTTTAGTATGGTGTATTGAATGAATATAAAGAAAATAAATAATGAAAACTTTGAATCTGTTGTCTCTAGTGAAAAGGGTGTTTTCGTTATCAAATTTTATTCTGATACATGTGGCCCATGTAAAACAATGGCACCTGTCTTTGAAGCCTTAAATAACAATAATCCAGATATAAATGTATATGAAGTAAATACCATGGAGAGTCCTGAAATTGCAGATCAATTTGGAGTGCGTGGCGTACCATACACGGCCATTTGTGAAAATAGGGACGTTCTTTATGACTTCACAGGACTTACACCCCTAGGAAAGATTCAATACGTGATTAACAATATCAATGATTCACACTTTCGCTTAACTGGTGAGTTCAAAGCACCAGAAACAAAAAAGAGCTACTTCTATGAAGTAATCGTCATTAGCTTGGTCGTAGTCTTTAGTTTGGCTATATTTTTTGCTGGGTAGAAATTGAATTGCGATTTAAATGCCAAGTGAATAATTAAACACCTTAGTTAAAAATCGAACTTCTATCGTAATTAGTCTTAAATTACTTTTTTATTCATGGACATATAGTTAATCTAATATTTTTCAGAAGGTGTTAGATGAAAGATATTAAAAAGCTTTACGAACAATATGGGAGCGAACTTAAAAGCTACAAAGATTTTCATGACGAAATGTATGAGATATGTGAATACATCCTTCAGTTAAGAAAGGAGAAGAATAATTACTCCACAACAAGTATGAATCTATATGATTTAAAAGATGAAATCTCTGAAAAATATAACGTCTCTCAAAATGGTAAAGTATTCAGCAAAAGGCGAGGACGTTATTTAAAAATGAGGCCAACTCCTGCTGGCTATATTCAGTGCACAATCAGTTTAAATCACAATAGCAACTTATCTATGTATGTTCATCGCTTAGTTGCATTATTTCACGTCAAAAACCCTAGCAAACTAGACAGTGTGAATCATATCGATGGAAACAGAGGAAATAATAAATCTGATAACTTAGAATGGGTATCTCATAAGCAAAATCACATTAGACGCTCTCAAAGAAATTCAAATGGTACATTTGGTGCAAATTTTTGTCCACGTCAGAAAAAATGGAAAGCAGTTATACAAATAAATGGTGGATCTTATCACAAAGAAGTTGAAGCAAATAACAAATACAATGAAATGCATAAGATAATTTATGGGTATAATGTATTTGAAGATGACGAAAACCAAACTAAATTACACGGCAACTAGAGAGAAAGGGAAAATGTTTCATGCGATATAATATCAGTTATATTGGGTAAGGGTGTATATCTAGTCTAGATAAGCTATTGAGATCTTAGATTATCACTTGTGCGACTATTTTGCGACTAGGAAATTAAATCTACATCTGTAAGCTCAAAGAACGTATTTAATATATTAAAGTCTTTAACAAGAGTTTCTATTAGAGAATCTTCAAAGATAATACCTGACTCTTTTTCAACATCATAGATCTTTGAAATTCTATAGTCTCTTAAATCATTTTAAAAATATCAAAGTTAACCTTATTGCATTCAAATATGATTTTTATTCTTTAAATCGTTCTGAGGACTATTATAAGAATTAATTTTGCCCATACCAATGGCAGGCCTTAATTCATAGAACGTCTTAGAATCAATTTTCAAAGTCCAAAAAACGCTATATTTCTGCAAAAAAGGTCTGTGGTATACACGGGCCAAAAATACATAAAAATCTCGTAAAAAACGCCCGTGGGTCATACGGGTCAAAAATGCATAAAATTGTCGTTAAAAATTCCCGTGGGTCATACGGGTCAAAAATGCATAAAATTGTCGTTAAAAATTCCCGTGGGTCATACGGGGAAAAATGATAGAAAAGTCGTATCAGAAATCACATGCGAAAACTTAAGTCAGGCAACTTAATGATTATAGCATTTAATTAGAAATATACTAAAACTGCACTAAATTCCTAACGCCATCCATATGAGTCTTACTTAAATGAGCATAAATCATAGTATTATCAATCTTTTTGTGGCCTAGAATTTTTTGAAGGGCAGTTATACTTCCCCCATTCATGACAAAATGACTAGCAAAGGTGTGTCTGAGGCCATGTGTTGTTATATTGGGTAAGCCATGATCTTCGGCCATTTCTTTAAATGCTGTAGATATTGTAGTTGTCGTTATGAAATAAGCATTAACTACAGATCGTTTACGATCAATTATACGTAATCTTTTTGCATTTTTTGGGATTTTTAGCTTTGTTTGAAAAATAAAATCATTTTTATCTTTTCCATCGGATGCTCTTTCTAGGATTTCGGCAGCAACATCCCCTATCGGTACAGATCTTGGATTTTCGTTCTTAAGTTCACCAAACAAATATAATCCTTTTTCAGCTTTTGACTTTTGAATTTGTTTAGATATATGCAAGATTCGGTTTCTGCTATCATAATCATCTACAACTAAGCTTAATGCTTCATTTGGTCTTAATCCTGTATGTATAATCAACTTAAAAATGTCATAATTAACATGAGTTTTACAGTTTTCTAGAAAATACTTAACATCTTCAACATCCCAATACTTAAACTTCTTCTCATTGGTAATATTGATTCTTTTAATTGCTCTAGTCGGATTGTCGGGAAGATGAACAGCTCTTTCAGTTTCTATAAATGAATAAAAATCTTTAATAACACCTAAAAGTCTAGAAACTGTTCTTGGTGCATAGAGTTCTTTTTGTAACTCAATAAACTCTTTTAGTTTTGATGAAGTGATCTTTCCTATAGGAAAGTTCTTAAAATGTTTAAGGAATTTGTTTTCTATATCACTTTTGTAATTAATATAAGTGTTATATTTGTAGGTTTTAATGTGTTCTAAGTAAATTGGCATAATTGAAACTAGGAGAGTTCTACTATCAAGATTGCTATTAAAACCAAGTTCTTTGCTAATCTCGATATGATCGGCCCATTCCTTGGCTTCTCTCTTTGTTTTGAAGACTTGTGATTTAGAAATCTTCTTACCTGAAGGACTGTAACCAAGACTTACCTCGGCTCTATATCCTGTTTTAATCTTCCTTATATATGCCATGGTTATATCCTTTTTGCTTCTAGCCAGTCTCTAATATCACTAGGTATAAAGAGCATCTTTCCTCCAATAATGACATGTGGGATTGATTTACTTTTTAGAAGTCTATAAATCGTTGCTTTTGAAACTTTTAAAATTGCCGATATTTCGGCTACGTTAAGTAATTCATTTAAGTTTGAACCATTCATTATGTATCCTTTATACAACTTAATGTTAACTAATAGAAGGCCTTGAATTCTAACAAGGCCTTACTTTAAACTTGGGCCATGCGGCAAGTTACTAGAAATTTATAAATCCAATTTCCCATGCTTTCATTTCTTCAAAGGATTTCAACTCTCCTTTCTTACTCGTATATTCTTTGAACTTTGTTTGGCCTCGCACAAATACCTGACTCCCCTTCTTGAGAAATAAACTACATCTCTCTCCAAGCTCCCCCCATACTGAAACCTGTTTCCAAATAGGTGGAGAGTCCTTGTCCTTATTTATGGCTACAGAAAAGCTACAGACTGCTTCCTTACTCGTTGTATACTTAAGCTCAGGATCACGCCCTAAACGTCCAAAAATAAGTTCTACATCGTTATTTTTCATACTTGCTCCCTCTATATTCCTAATTTCTTAATGAGAAACTCACCCATATTTAGGCTATTCCCAGTTTTCTTATTGTGCTCAACTAAGGCCCGCTCAACACGTTCCATTTCATTGAGGCTTGAGTCCTTAATTTTCTCAATATCCTTTTCATTAAGTTTGCTAAGTCCATACAAGGCCAAATCCTTGAATATAATATCTCGGCCATATTCCTTTTGATTTACTTGTTCTAGGACGTTAAAAACTGTCTCAAGACTTTCGTTATCATTACTTAAGTCCACAAAGAACTTTGTTTGCTCCTTATTTAATTGGTACTCTTTCTTTTCGTTCTTTGGCCTTCTTCCTCGTTTCTTGACACTTACTAGGCTTGTTTGTTTCTCCACCCTTTCCCCCTTTTATTACTTATCTTTCCTCGCTAACCACTTATTATAATATCTCTCGCGTCTGCTAAATTGACTCCATCTATCCATGTTTACGTGAGAGAGAGGGAGTCAAATTAGCAAGACGCGTTTAGTGATAAATATTAAGAGGTTAGCGAGGGTTTGAAATTCATATTTAACCTTATTTGATTCATGTTTAACTTGTATTTAACGTTCATTTGAACACTTCAATTAGTTCTGATTCCTTATCTCCAATCCAGCCTTTTACAGCCTTAACATCCCTAACATTCCTTGTAAGTGAATCATGATAAAAGAACATAATCTTAGTTAATGCCTTATCTCCTAGTTGATTCCTGATCACTTCCCTATATTTATCCATAAGCTTAATTGATGGAAATACGTACATTAAGTAGTGATAGTACTCAGTTGATTGATACTGTTTAACTTTTTCAATGATCCTAGAATTACTTTTTCTTGTCAGTTCAAGCTCCAAGGCTACACGATAATTAAAGTTATTCTTTTTAAAACTCAAGATGGCATCAGGAATTACTTTATATGTTGTCCTAAAGTTCCTCTTATCAGATATTTCATGTTCGAGAACAACATCATCTACAAGATCAAGCTTGGAGAGTTCTTTAGTCAACTCTGTGACTTTGATGTCATGTACTAAAGTTTCATTAGCTATAGCACTAGGATTCCCAGTAACAGATAAGTACTTTTCTCCTTTTGGTGACAAGTAAATAAACTTCTTTTTCGTAAAAGGATCAATATAACCACCGATTAGGTTTAGTTTTTCAAGCTTCCTAATGTATCTAGCAAAGTTGTGGTAATTTGGAGCTGGGAATAGCTCATCTCTTAATGAATTAAGGTCAAGTATTCTCCATTTCTGAAGAGGTCCTAAAAAATCAAAGTAACGATTGTTAATATTAATTACTTCACTCATTTATTTCTCCTATAGGGCCGGTGCTAATTCTCTGACTTGTCTTTGCTTTACTAGCTTAGTTGTCTCTCTATTTCTGATATTGATAAGATCAACCCTTGTAGGAGACTGTCGCAAAAGAACACATTGGCCAATTTTTAAGTTCTTGATGATATCAGGGTGACATATAAGCTCATTTACTTCTCTGATGCTTCCCTTGCTTTGCTCAACTCCGTCTTCAATTTGAGCAGTCTTCTTCGTACTCGTAATTGTTCCAATTGAATCAGAAAATAATGAGGCTCCAGTATCAAGTCTTTGCTTCATGACAAAGAGATTTCCTGAGTTCTCAATGATTTGTTTAGTTAGGTCAGGGTTGATTCGATCAATATCTGATGCCGTTTGAACGGCCATAGTAAGTTCAATCCCAGCACCTCGACACTTGTTTTGAAGCTCGATAAACTCAGGAGTTACAAGAGCACCAAATTCGTCAAAGTAAACACTGATAGGATTTTCTAGCCTCTCAGTGTCAGAAGCTGAAATAAGGGAAGTATATGAATTATATAAAAGCTCCCCTAGAAATAACTTTCCAACACTCATGGCAGTTTCTCCGTAACCCTGAGTTGATAAACCGATATAGAGACAAGCTCCTTCTTCTCGAACCTTAGACAAACACATTCCATCTTCTGCATTTAAAATACGGCCAAAGTCAGATACTAGAATGGCCTCAAGCTTTGCAATTAGACCGATATTCTCTTTAGACTCCATCTGGACAAGCTCATCAAAGACTCGCTTTAGAGTAAATTCATCACCTCGCTCTTTCATGATATTTAGCGCCTTGGTAAGTGACCTTCTTGAGGCATCACGATAATAAGGCTCACTCCACTCAAAAGATCGCATAATACGGTCAACTACTTGGTTAACTGTACCCTCATAGATAGGATTCAAAGAGATAGAATCATGGTAATGCTCTGAGAAGATATAACAAGGTCTAGAATGTGCCTCACATAAGCTCTTAAATGTAGTTAATGCCTCATGGTCACCCTTAGGATCAAAGAAGATTACAGGCTTTCCTGACCTTAAGTTATCTTCTTGTAAGATACTTATGAGATTTGTTTTACCAAAGCCTGACGCTCCCACAATAAAGCTATGTCTTCTAAAATCAATTTCTGAAAGCTTGATATCCTTTTTCGAGCTTGTTAGAACTCCAAGAGATTCGATATTGTTTGTATATTTCTTAATATTTAGTTGTTTTGATTCAATTTTCTTTAATGGCATACTTGCTCCTGTTAATTTTTGATACGCACACTTTATTAAAAGTCCTATTAGCTTAATTGCTTGAGTAATGATCTGTTCTAAAACCACAACAAAAGGGGTTACAAGATCAAGTCCGTTACTATTTTCATTCTTCATAGATATGCTCCCACGCTTTAAACGAACCTATATTTATCGTTCTATTGTTAATATTAATCGTCTGCTCAGGGGCCTCGTATTCGATGACATATTGTTTTTTGACTTTTCCCTCTAATGCCTTAGGTAGTTTTGTTATTGGAACCTCGTACTTAGAAATTGGTTTAAAATTTACTTCTGGCTTAATTCCCTTTAATTCAGGGGCAAAATCAAAAAGTGGTAACGCTTGATTTTGTTCCTCAACACCATTGCCAATATCAGCAGGTAAGATCATTTTCTTTGTCTCTATAGGCTTATTTTCATCAAGTAGATATCCAAGCCCTGCCCCCGCTAGAGCACCGACTATTCCAAAGACGTAAGCGTTCTTATCTTTTGATTCTTTATTAGGTGAAAAGAGATAACCTCCTGTAGCACCGACACTTGTTCCAATTATGGTTCCTGTTGTAATTGATCTTTTTAACGTCGAACATGAAACTAAGGTCGTTAATAAACAAATCATCTTAAGGATTCTCATTTAATGCCTCCATGAAATAAATTAAAACCTCTGTTCCTGCATTAACTGTTACAATTGGCTCCAATGTCTTAGCTTCATCAATCAATATATCTGAAGTCTTATTTCCTGATTGAACTAAGCCTTCTAGTAACTGGTTTTTCAAACTTGAATCTCTAAGATCTCCATAAGGAATAGCGACTCTCGTTTGAGCAGCACTAAGCATTCCACTTGCAAATTCACTTATTACTGCACTTTCAATCATTTCTTCTTTTCTATCATCGTAAATTCCAACAAGTCCGGCACTTCCATCAAGATTTAAGGCCATGGCCGTTATCTCGTGCTCAACACCTTCTTCAATCATTCGATTACATATTGTTAAAACTCTTTTGTTCCTTGTTGTTGCACTACATGAAAATAAAGTTCCATTTTTAAACCCTTGCATTGACCTTGCTTGAATAAGAACCGGACTTGCTAAATTACTAGAAACAATAGAATTTAGAAGAGTACCACGGACGACTGATCCGGTTTTAAACTCTCTTCTTTGCTCCCATATAACAGGTACTGAAGTCCTCCTCTTAAGTAGTTCTTCAATTCTTTCTCCCTGTGCTTTAATTTTCTTAATTGCTTCATCATTTTCTCCTTTCTTTACCGATGAATACTTCTTACTTATAGATTGTGTAATTGGTTTAACCTCTAGCTCTTGCTTTTTTTTAAGCCTCGTAATACGTGCTTCCATTGAATTTGAGTTAAGTTGTCCCAGCACACTTAAAAATGTGATCATTATTGATGTAAATTTCATTGTTTTCTCTTCTAGTTTAGAATTCGATTACTCTCGATTATTATTGGAATACCTTTTCCTAGATACTTCTTTCTACCAATATTCATTGAGTTAACCCTAAGCTCATTATGACTTTGGTTAATAATTAGACTCGAAGAAGCTCCTTCTAAAATCTTATAGTCTTTAGTCGATAAGACTTCTTTCATCGCCTTATTAATCTGAGCATCCTTTATTTCAAGAAATTGATGAGGATTTCTCTCATCAAGACTTAAGTTAAAGTAGTACTTACCTTTCTTGGTCACAACGAGAAGGTTTGAAAATGACCTATCTTTTACAGGGCTAATTTTTGGTTTAATGACTAAAGTCTTAGAATTCCCTGTGACTTTAAAATATATATCTTCTTTAGAACCACCATAGATATAGCTTTCAACATTTGAGTCAAAGCTTAGTGTTGTAAGTAAGCTCATACTAAGAAATAACGTAGTGATTTGATTAGCTAAAATATAAAAAATCATAATTCATCCCTTGGTGCCAATTCATCAATTTGAGCAAGCTTGTAAATGAATGGATAAGAATCATCCTTATCTAGTGTAATCTTAAAGGCTAATAGTTCATGATTAGACTTGAATATAATTTTACATTGACCCTCATTAATAGTTTTTAAAGCTACCACTTCATCAATTTGAATTAGAAATGGATCTTTTTTAATTAGATCCATTATCCCTTCTGTAATGACGTAAGGATTTGGCTCTCCATTAGTTATACCTATAAAGCCAAGTCTGCACACTTCAACAGATAAAGGTGCATCTTTGAAAATTTCACCACCAGAGTAGAGGAAGTATCTTCTTTGTGTTGCAATCAGAAAGGTACTCACACTAAAAAGAATACTTGATACAACCAATGCTAATTTTAAATAATTATTTTTAATTTCAAAGTCGGCCTTAAAACTTTCAAATTTCATGACTCCCTCTCCTTAAGAAATTTCTTTCTCGCTCTATACTTATTAAGTTTCTGCGTACTTCTTTGAGCTAGCGGAATAATTGCTCCAGCTTTTAATCCACTAGACACAACCATATTCCCCATACTGGCACCAAATGCTTGAATACCATCACCTCTTACAAGTCCAAAAGTAATCATTGGAGTCATAAGAAGAAGCAATGTGATTCCAAATAGCCAAATAACCATATCAACATCGACAATCAGTAACTTTCCACTCATGGCCCTTGTGTCTACGCTATTTCCTACTAATGATAGAATTCCTACGAGAACAAAAGGTAGAAGCATGCACCAAATACTTGCTTGTACTGTTCCCTTTAAAGAGTCCTTAGTCCAACCAAATAAATAGAGAACTGCCGTAATTCCAGAGAACACATAGGTTAGATGATATACAGTTGAATAAATCAGCTTTAAAAGCCAAATGAAGACCTTAGAAAGTAGAAATAAACCTGTTCCTAAGAGATCATTTAAGTTTGGAATTGAGACTGACTCTAAGATATTCCAATCTTTCTTATCCTTAGTATTAACTTTGGCCGTCGCCCATCTCTTAACAAAGAGATTTCTAGGACTAACTTTGTTTAAGGTTTGTGTTGCAGCACTTAGTGATAAATCAACAGCCTCAACATGAATCTTCTGAAAGCTTGCAATAATGACAAGAGCAATAAGAAGCTTTTTTACAACACCAATGAAGTCGAGATTTGTAAAATACTCAACTATTAGAGAACAAATAAAGACTCCAGGAATAAGCTGTAGTGAAATATCATTTATCTCTTGAAAGAGCTTCATCACACTAGGTTCTTTTATTAGAAGCATATTTTGGATAAGATTACTCTTCATGGGCAACTCCATAAAAACGCTTTCTTTCAAGTTCTTTTTTACGCTTAATCTCTAACTCTTCAGCTAATAAACGATTTGTTACAGCATTTTGCTCGATAAGTTTTAATTGATTATTCTGGGCCTCGACACCTTGTTCTAGTAAAATAGCGGTGTTTTGAGCTGTTAATCTATTCGCTCCTGATTGTGTTCTGACACTAATAGATCTTTTAATCTGATTATTGGCCCTTACTTTCTTATGTTTATTTAGCTGGGCCTTTATTTTAAGTTCCGATTTAGTCTTACCTTCATCTTCTTGAATGACTTTATATTCATCAAGTAGTGTTTTAAGATCACTCATTGAATATTTTAAGTCCTTGATTGCAGAGTTTAGTGTTCCAAGATCTTCAATCTTCTTCTTTGAGGCTATATCTTCAGCAAGGTATGCAACTCGCTGGGCCCTAAAGTATTCATCTTGTGCCAATTCATTATATCTTTGCATTTTCTCAGTATATCTTTCAGCATTAGATACAAGTTTTTCTAGCTCATTTAGTTGACTGGCCGTTGTTGTAACAAGCTCCATTAAGACTGCTGTATCAGTTGAAATAAATGCATGGGAACTTAAGCTAATAAATATCAAGAGGTGCTTATACATGACTCACCTCACTTGTATTATTCACAGGGTATTTAATCTTAACGTAATTATTGACCGCTTCATTGAAGTCTAAGAAACAGCCTTTTTCATTCATGTAATAATTAAACTTCTCTCGACCTGATTTATCACTACGAAATAACTCAAGCTCCAAATGAGTAGGATAAAAACGTAGAGGTTTGCATGCTTCGTCATTGATGTATAAGAATTCACTATATTCTCCTTTTTTAGAATTGATACTTGATAATGCTTTTTTATGATCCTTATTAAGAAAGACTGTATCCTTTACTTGCTGTTTAAAAACAAACTTATGGAAACAGTTTTGAATGATGACTCGACCTAGCTCATTTTCTGCAAAATCATCTATACTTTGAGAAATGGCCACTGCTGAAGCATCATGCTTTCTAAATGTTCTAAAGCACTCCATAACGTAATCAGCACATTGATCCATAAGAAACCAACACTCATCAAAGACAAGTAATTTTTGTCCATTCATTCTTTTAAATGTCTCTAAAAGATAAACGAGCATAGGCGCTTTCATTGACTCAGGATATAGTGAAAAGTCGCAATAAATTAGATCGTTCTCACTTGAATTTTGACTTGTGAAATACTCACGAACCTCTGAAAAGTAGTATCTAATCCCTTCAAATTCTTCTTCTATAAATGAAATAAAATCATCCCAATCTGAAATACTTCTAGCTAAAGCACTAGAAATACGTTCAAAAAGCTTACCGTTTTCCACTTTGGAAAGGTTTTTTCCCATAATGGAAAGGATAAAGGCCTTTAGATAATGAGGACATCGATACTCAAGAGGGTTAATATTTAATGATCTGGTAACACCACCTAGATATTTGGTTACGTTTTGATATGAATTACCAAGGTCAACGATGACGGCCTTCTTTCCATTAGATATTTCTTCAAATACTAGCTTATTAACTAGCATCGATTTTCCTTGTCCTGAAGCACCTGTAACGAGAGCATTAAAATTTGTAGCTCCACGGTCAAATAAATTTATCTTTACGTCATTATTAAATGCAATTCCACTTTCATATAAGAAGTCTCTGTGCTCTGGAATAAGCATATTTAAATAGTCTGTCGTTGTTGAAATTAATCTTTTAAACTTTGGCATAACTCCAACAAAAGAGTTATGAATAAAGTAAGTTAAGGCCCTAGACTCCACACGTAGCTCACCGTCCTGTGCTTTATAAATATCCAAAAGCTTTCTTGTCTTAATATCAAGGCTATCTTTTGAATTAGCCACTACGAGATAAAACATCTCAACGTCAAATAACTCGACTTCATCTCTTGAAAGAGCTTCTAATAACTCTTCACATTCTTCATAGGCATTAGTTGACTCAATATCTTTCATATCCTTAGAAAGAGAAGAGAAATGTAGCCTCCTACTAAGCTCTAATTTTCTTTTTGCGTTTATATTGGATATTGGTCTGTAGTTAATGACAAAATCATGGCCATAGACAAGGTTTGATCTTCTAGAAATCTTAGGAGGGAAATCCTTAACACTAAGAAGTCTAAAATAATTTAAATCCTGCATAAAGAAGTCTTCAAATACATCCATGCTTTTTTCTGAATCAATAAATGAAAAGTCAGAAACTCCAGTCTTGTTGTTAAATCTATTTATATAGAGTGCACCATTCTTGTAATATACTTTTGAGATACAGTCTGAATGTTGAAGATCATTTTTTTTATGTAAATCATGTATTAATTTATCTAGAATATTCATTGCCTCTAAATCAACTAGCTCAATCTTTTCCAAAGAGGATCTATCGCCTTCTCTTGATACGTATTGGTCATTCTCAATAGACACGTGTTTCATAGCTTAATCCTTGGCAAAAATATTGCCTTATAATCAATGTACTTTTTTGATAATCGAATACCAAAAGTTCCCATAACTACCGAAGCAAGAAGAACTAGGGCATTCCATTTAAAAAGAAGACCGATAAAGAATATAATTACCCCAATGGCTATATCATCAATTGATAATCCAAATAGCGTTGGTTTAGCTCGAAGTAGTTTAGGATGATAGACATATTTCATTAGACAATCCCCTTGAAAAAATCAGTTATTTGAGAAGCTGCGATAATACAAAACGTACCTACTGCTGTACTTGTTAATCTCTTTGGTGCATCACCTTGCCCCGTTACATAAGCAACACCGGCATAGACAAAGCCAAATACCGCAAATGCTAATGCAATATTCCTTGCTCCTTCTGCGAATTTTTCAGCGCTTGCTTTTAAGCTTCTAGCAAACACAGGAGAGGCCATTAAAACTATTAGATATTTCATTATTTACTCCTAATTATAGTAATTCTTTATTTCACTCGTTACGGTATAATTAAAGTCTAAGACTTCATCCTTTTGAGTACCGATTGATAACTTTCTTTGATGAACCCAATGTTTCCACTTTTTAAAATTTAATGACTCATTTGAAACTGGAAGATTATTTCCTTGGGCCATGCCCATTGTATGCATAGGACATTCATAGTGAGCAGTCTTTCCACTCATTGATACAAGCTTAAAGCCGTGATAACCAGATTCTCTAAAAGTTGGTGTATAAAGAGAGACCGGTTTTTCTTGTTTTGTATTTTCTTCCTCACTAAAGAAGTATTCTGACTTTTTTAAGTGGTAAAAGTAATATTCTTCAAGCCTAGACTCTTCTAATACACCTACGCTAATTAGATCATTCAACGAATATATCGAATCACCGACTTTTAAGCTAAAGAAACGTCTGCCAGCTTCCATTGAAAAAGGCTCATTTATCTGCTCTCCAGTAAAGTCTCTTACATCAATTCTGCATCTATAATCAGATACCCTGCAGTTCCCTCTACATGGCCTAGTCCAGAACTCACCGCTATCCTTTATGACTCTTTCTCCCCAGTAATTTCCTGTATCTATTGAAAAGCTTAGATCTGAACGTTTCGAGATAGTTCCTAAACTATTAATAGAGTCTTCATTTGATACTACGGCTTTAAGTAAACGAGACTTTTCTTTAACCTGACTTGCTAGTTTTTCGCCCGTTATGTAAGCCAATGTAATAGTATCTTTGGGTGAATATTTATATGTTAAAAAATGTTGATTTAGCTTATTAGTATAAGCAAACCACTTACCCTTCTTGTTTTCTAGGGCCACTTTCGAAAGCTCTTCATAATCACTAAGATTATTTTCAAATTGACCAATCTTAGTAACTTCATTATTTGAAACCTCATAGTTTTCCTTATAGATATGATCAAGCATTTGGATAAGGCTTTTTGGACTCTTGCTTGATACGAAGTATTGCCTTTGATAATTCGGAGTATAAACCTGTACAGGAGTAGTTCGTTCTTTTATACTGGCCATCTGATTTGTGTAATTTGCGCCAATAGTGGGAACTTCATAATCTTTAAGAGAGATGATAAGAAACTCACCTCTTTTAAAGTAATTATCAAAGATGAACTCATTAGGAATATTCTCAATGTTCACCTGAAATGATTCCAGCACATTTTCTTTTAAAACAAGATCAATCTTTTCTTCTTTAATTAATTTATAAGTTCTGTTTCTATAGTCATAGTAATAGACTTCAAATACAGGATTACGAATTTCTTTTATCAATGGATGGCTTTCTAAATACAGATTCGCCTTAAAGTTTAATGAAATATTCTTAACTACAAATTTATCTTTATCGATAATATTCTTAACATCAAGTTGTTTTTGGAATCGATAGTTTTCATTCGTAAGTGGATAAACGTACTTACTTAATTCAAAATCAGTAACATCTCCATAGCTATGAGTCGCAAACCTTGCTACTTTCGCTGATTCGACAAAAGCTTTTGTTTTTAAAAGACTTGAGCCGTATGTGTAATTAAAACCTACGTCATCTTGATTTATTGATTCAGCCAAATTAACAATTACTCCCTTCTTTGCTTCGTCTTCAAGGATTAGCTTGATTTCATAGCCTTGTTCAAACTTAATATTTACGTCTGCTACATCTGCTAAGTACTTATCAAGGCCAATTTCGTTTTCTAACGTATCCTCAATTAAATCCCCATCAAGATCATTAACTTTCAAACTCTCTATATTAAGATTTTTTTCATTCTTGTCTTCGCTTGAGAATCCACATGAAACACATAAGACTAAAGCTAGTACTGGTATTATCTTCATCGTTGATCCTATAATGCACATCTGTTTGTTCTTAAAAAGTAGTCAACTAATGCTGTTCTATCGAGAGACTCAAACACAGCTTCTTTCTCCTCCACATCAAAAGTGTCCATGAAGTAATGCTTAATAAAGTCTTCTTTTTTCCAATTCATAATTTCTCCCAAACGAATTACTCGCTATCGATGTTGTTAAATTTGTGTGAAGGATTTTTATGAAATAGAGACTGAAAAAACAAAACAAATGCTTTTAAAGAGTAATTTTGTTCACCATGGTTATTTTGGACTATGTAGCTTAAGCCTAATTACCTATAAATACGTAGGTAATGTTCATCATGGTGATTCAGACCTTGATATACAGAAGAGACTTATTACTTCTTTCACAGTTCAGCAGTGCATCCTTATTGAAGATTTAAGTTTGAACAACAAATGCACATATTGATTTTTAATAATCTTAACTAGTAATAATTTAATGTCTTGAGAAAATAAAATTTATGACAAAGGTTAATCGATGAATAGATATTCAAACATATTCTCTTCTAAAGAAGGAATTAAGCATATATCAAACTTTAAGAGTTTATATAGGTTGAACCTATTAAAAACAAAAACATTATTAAAGCTTTTTGTGTTCGAACACCCTAATACAAAGTTTACAACAAGAAAAAATCACACTAAAGCATTTACTTTATATTTTGGCGACCTTCTAAGTAGAGAAATAACTACTACTTTACTGGAAAGCTGGCTTAAAGAATATAGCATTATAAATAATTATTCAGAAAGAAATATGAACCATATAAAGTGTCAAATAAACTGTTATTTCAAATGGCTATTAGAAAATGAAATAATTAATAGAAATGTACTACAAGACATTAACTTCAAGCAAAATGAAATGCCGAGAAGAAAAAGAGTAATCCTTAGTTCAAAAGACATACATTACATAAGTAAAAACTTGAATTATTGCTCATTGGTTTGGAAGCTGTATTTCAGCACATTAATACATACTGGTGCAAGGATGTCGGAAGTCTTAAGATTAAAATGGTCTGATATTGATATAACACTGAATAAAATTACATTTTACAAGACCAAAAATGGAGATAATAGAACAATTCAAATAAGCAAAGAAATCACAAGAATGTACAAAGAACTCTATGAAGACTCCATATGCACAACTTATATATTTGCAGATAAGAAAGGAAAGAGGAAGTCTAGACACCAGGTGCAGCGCTTCTTAGCTAAGTTCAAAGAGAAACACCCTATTAAGTATAAGGATTGGAGTTGTCATGATTTAAGGCATTCTTTTGCATATAACTTCCTCAAGAACAAAGGAGAAATGTATCAACTTAAGTCTATACTCGGCCATAAATCAATACGTATGACAATTGATCTTTATGGTAATTTGCAATCTTCTACACTTGAGAATATATCTCCATATAATATATAACTAAGACTCTCGTGTAAGTACTCTATGAAAATTCGTGTCAGGATTGTAATTCCTCGTGCGATTACTTAAATGGATTCTTTCTACACTTAATTTTATGAGTATTCCCCTACCTATATATAATCTTTAAGATCCTATATATGGAAAATGTAAAAATCAAAGATGTAACAAAAATTGCAAAAAGATGCACCCCTTCAAATTTTCCATACTTATATTTTATAAGATATATCTGACTTAACAAAGCTAAAACCATTACTAAAATTGATATATAATCCTGCATACAAAACCTTAAAATGGTAAAAGAACACAAGCAGCTGCAGCAATACTAAATCCAACTCCAATTGCATTACTGATTGCCTTTTCTCTAGTAATTGAACTTAGGTCTTTTAATATTTTTAGAGACTGCTTCTGAAGATATTTAATACGAATATCTACTAATGCGTTATCTGTACACATTTTATCACTTCTTCGTTTTTTCAAACGCCAAAGTTCTAACTCCTCTTGTATCTCTGTTAATTGTTTAACCTTTAGACTGTACTCAGATGATAGTTCAGCAGCATCAACAAAAGAAGATCCTGCAAGCCCAGCGCTAAGTACGGAGCAAGTTACAGAGACATACTTACTACCTTCAGGGTCTACGAATCGCTCAGGATTATTTTTTACATATTTGTAATTATTGTAATCAGAACTGTTGAACCCGATCGGATCTTCACTCATAAACCGGCTAATGCCAGGATTGTAATACCTGTTGCGACATTTTAAATGTGGTTGCTTTAGATCTAAAATCATTTACTCTACCTTGAGATTTTTCTTTAAGTATCTAAAATAGAAAATCTCTAATATTAAATAAACAATACAGACAAACTCCATCAGTAATAAAGACTTTTGTAATAAAAAATACCAAACAGGGCCCGTCGGAAGATATCCAATTATATAAGAAAATATTAAACTCATAATTAAAATAGTTGAAAGCATTCTAGAAACAGATATAAATAGACTAAAAACATAACCTAATCTTTTTTTTACTTCTAACAAATACCAACTTGCGAGCAATGTCAGAACTGTTATTATATACAGAACTATAGTATCCATAGAGATGACAATAGAACTATTTAAAAAGTTATAAATAAAACATATTAAAACAATAAATAGATACGATCCATTCCAAATCCTATAATACAACATTACTTCGTACCAATAATATCAAACAGGTCTATATCATTGTCAGGCAGATCCATACCATCTGAATCATAAGGGTTTTCAGAATTCTCAATACAACTAAATGCACAACTAAGATGGTCTCCAGTATTATCAGTAACACTAATGTTATTATCAGGGTTACATTGATATCGATTACTCATTCTATCTCTATGCTTCTCTTGAAGGCATTGTCTCATGCAACTAGAAACATTTCCTGCACCAGTTTCACCACTTGGAAACTTTGGACAGAGAAATGGAGCTACTTTACATTCATAAGTTCCACCATTTGCCCGACAAGCTTGATCGTAATAATCACATTTACTTGTACCAAAAAAACCGAATGGATCGATATAAAGAAAGGGACTATTAGAAACATATCGATACAGGTTAAGATCTTTACCTTTAAAGCCAGTCGGATCTTCACTCATGAACCGGCCTACGCCAGGATTGTAATCCCTGTTGTAAAGATATGAATTTAAATCTAGAAAACTTAACATAATATATTAAGAACCTTTTTATATGCTATAGGATATAATAAACAACATCCCTACTGTAATTGAAATCAATACAAATACAGTGTAGCGCTTTAAAAACACTTTAACTTTAAGTCTATCCTTAATGAAGTATATTGGTAGCGCCATCAAAAAAGAAAATATTAAACGTATTAAAAAGTTATCAAGTCTAAAAAACATTCCATTTGCAAAATCGTTATACATCAGTATTAATTTCACATAAGTTAGAACATTAAGTAAAAAAAATATCATAATAAAAAAACAAAAAAAGTATTTAATCTTCATAATCTACCTAGAAAAGAAAACTTGCGATACAAACACCAACAGCGGAATAAGAGCCAGCACCTGGGAGAAATGTAAATGCCGCATTCAAAAGCCCTGCTTTTTCGTACTCTAATAGGAGCTCTGCCTTTTCTATTAGGATTTCATCTTTTCGAGATGGATTACATGTTTTTTCTTCATCCTCTAGCTTTTTTAATTTAGCCTCATACTCCTTTTGTAAATCTAATGCATTTTTAATATTAGAAATATAGTCATACAACCCACCTGCAACAAGAGCTACACCACAAACGCCTAAGGAAGCTGGCGACACATTTCCACTTGGGTCGGTATAACGAACGGGCTGATTGCTAACATATCTATAGAAGTTAAAGTCACCAGCTTCGAACCCAATCGGATCTTCACTCATAAACCGACCAAGGCCAGGATTGTAATTCCTGTTGCGAATGCATGAATGTATATGGTTAATCAAACTGACCATTCCCCACTTCTTCTATTAATACACCTATTTTTCTTTATCACAATACTTCTGTTCATCTTTACTAAACCTACAAGTCTTGTTATTAGAGTCCCAACAGCCCCCACTATCTAGACATTTATCTTTTTTATCGCAGCTCAACATGGATAAAAAGAACAAAATTAAAATTAAGGCTCTATAGACCGTCGACACGATAGCCTCTACAAGTTTGTTCGCAACTTTGTTTTCTTGAAGGGTTTCGCCCTGTCCTATTAGCTAATTGATCTGCATCACAATCTTTATCACTATCGTTTTTTAAATGTTTATCTAAAAATTCTCTTGTGTCACCTAAGTCTTCAGCGGTAGACATTCCAATATCTCCTCTATTTGAAGCTCTACAATTTGCCATGCAATGAAAATACTTATCTGAGTTAATTACGTTTCTCTCACGCATATTAAAGTATTCATTAAAGAAGTCGGATAATGCATTAAAAAATTGCTCAATTAAACTTTCTTTTTCTCTCCAAGGGTCGAAGTGAAATAAGCCACTAGGGTCAATTTTACTTAAAGCTTGATTGTTAACATATCGGAATAAATTCAAATCTTTACCTTTGAACCCGATCGGATCTTCACTCAAGAACCTGCCAAGGCCAGGATTGTAATACCTGTTGCAAAAGTATGAATGTAACTGAATATTTAATTTTTCCAATCTTAACTCACCAACTATTTCTTTAATTTAAAGTATCTAAATATTATTCTAGCTAAATCAAACAAACAAAATAACATTAAAAACCGTCCACCAAATAATATGATTTGATTCAACTCATATTGCTCCTTAGGACCAAGTAAGTTTGGTAGAATAGTTGCTATAAATAAAAGAAAAAAAACATCTATAAATATATGAATAAAAAGCTTAGCACGACTCATCTTTTGTTCCTGTTAGGGTCGCAAGTCTTTGGCTTATACTTCTCTTCAAATTCATTTTTCCAAGGGTCAGCAATTATTTTTGGATCATCAGGATTAGAAGACTTTATCTCAAGTCTCTGATGAAATGGTGTCACATTTACAACCTCAAATGTCCAGTTGTCATCAAATGCATTCTCTAGAGCATCAGTAACCATTATGTCTGCGACATATTCTGCCTGAGCTCCACATCCAATATAACCACATTGTAAAGTAGAACCAATATTATTTAAAATACCATTTAAATAACCAGTACCTTTTCTTCTCAAACCCTTATCGTCCAATTCTTTAACTGCTTTTTTAAAAATTTTAGCCATACGTTTTACATCATTTGCACTTAAGCCAAAGCTATCAATAAACAAAAGAGGTCTGTTATAAGTATATCTATATAAATTTGAATCCCCACCCCAAAAATGGATCGGATCTTCACTCATGAACCTTCCTGCGCCAGGATTGTAATTCCTGTTGTGAAAATATAGAAATAACCCTTTATAATCTAGCATGGCTTATCAAATATCTTTTTTGTATTTTATATAATTAAATAATGTACACAGTAAAGAAATTACAAAAAAGCTCAATGTGACGACAAGAATTATAAATACTTCATAGTCTCTATTGAAAAAACTCAAAACTGCTCCACAGTAACAAAAGACCATGGAGTACTTCAGAGCATTAAGGGAAAAAGAATTTTTTTCAACCTTCTTCTCAATAAAAAGCATGGCCAACTGTACGCATCCTATTAAAACAAATTCCCAGACTCCAACTGACTTAAGAGACATTAAAATAGCCTCTTAAGAAGTTTTCCTACCCCATTGCAAGACAAGGAAGATGCTGTTTGTAGTAAGTCTCCTGGTAATAAATCCTTTCCACGCTTAAGAGCTTCATCAACTGAATCGTTTATCGAATCTATTGCAGCATCACGATATTTTCTTATCAATTTCTCAAGTTTTCTTTTCCGTAACCTGTTAGTGCATTCATTTTTTTCTTTTTCTAACTCATCAGCAAGAGAATTATAGTAATCTGCTAACATTTCACCATCTTCTAGGATCTGTCGTAATTCAAGGATATCAAATGCAGTATTTATGATTCCAGAGCCACCTATTACAGCAAAACAAACTGCTTGCACGGAAACCTTTCCATTAGGATCATTTTTATTAATTGAATTATTTCCAGCATATCTATAAAAATTGATGTCACGACCGGCGAACCCGATCGGATCTTCACTCATGAACCGGCCTGCGCCAGGATTGTAATACCTGTTGCGAGAGTTATTATAATTCATACTAAAACTATGTATTATGCCCATATTCCTACTTTCTTAATATTTGATCCGCTAGGTTTGATAAAGAGAGATAAATCGTTATCAGTAATACAAAAACTACTCCTAGTCGATACAATGCTCTAACTTTTAACAATGCCAATAAAGTAATAATACTTAAAACAGGTACAACCGTAAAAATATAAACTAGATTATCATCCAATATAAAACTGAGCTCACCAACATAACCTAGAAAATAAAACGTGAAACATAAACAAACATAAAGAACAATATTTAATATATTACTAAATGTTTTCGTTTCAAGAGTCTTACTTGAAAAGTTCATTGCTGACACCTCGACATTGAGCATAGTCTCCAGCAGGTCCACCGCCAAAAATGCTGTATTTCAATTCACCGTCTTCAGCTCTTTCCCTAAGATCATACGCTTCGCTTAGAGTCTCTATGTCTTCATCAACGTCAGTTTTCTTATAATCAACTAATTCATAACCACTTAAATCGAACTCATCTGTTATGTTAACAACTGCCTTACCACTTAGTATTGTTAAAATATCCAATTCAGATGGATTATCTTCAGGGTAAAAATCAATATAGAAGTCATATTCTCCTTCCTTAAAGATTCGAATTACTTTGTGTACACCTTTTTTATAAATGGCCTTATCAAGACCAAAAGGGTCAAAATAAACTAATGGATTATTTTTAACATAGCGGTACATATTTGCGTCACCACCGCTGAACCCGATCGGATCTTCACTAATAAACTGACCGACGCTAGAATTGTAATACCTGTTGCTATATATTGTTCCAATGTAAACATTAGTAATCTTCAACTATAACTTCCCATTAAATTCAAGTGATAACTAAGTATATCTCAAGCTTCCTACAAGAACAGCGATTACTATAAACATAAAAACATCAAGCACTGTTTTTCTACATTTATACCTGTTCAAGCCATTAAATTTTGTATATCGCAAGCTGAATAAAAACATACAAAATGGCAGCTTAATTATAAACCTATCAGTAAAAGAAAGATTTTTATCAATCTCTTTAGGATAAGACTTTTCGGCCCAAATCATCAAGGTAATAATAATTACAACACAGGCTATATAAATACTTACATTCATAAAAAGTCCTATATTGTCGGTAAGGCCAATAATCCAGCACATATTGCCTGTGTCGCTACGGCTCTATAACCCCAGTCAGCATTTGCGGCTGCTTTCTTCATCAACATGTCATTCTTTAGCTTCTCTAGATACTTTCTTTCTTCCTTATCAGCTTTTCGCTTCTCACTACAAACATTTAGGTCATACTTCGTTTCTGATAAAGCTTTAAGTCTTTCATTTATTTTATCAATTACATCAGTCATATTCCCAATTTCTATAGATGTACCAATTGCATCGATACCAGCAGCAATTTCACAAGCAATACCTAAAACAAGAGACTCACCTGATGGATCAGTTAGATTAGGTGAATTATTTGTAACATAACGATATAAATTACTAAAATCCCCGCCCTTTAAGTCCTTAGGATCTTCACTCATAAACCGGCCTACGCCAGGGTTGTAATTCCTGTTGAGAATACTTGAATTTATTTGTTTATTTGTAAAAAACATCTATAAAATATCCAAACCTTTTCTTGATATAATCAGCTTATCAGTTAGTTCTTAGCTCTTATCAAAAGATACGTATTATATAAAACAGTCCATCAAAAAAATAAAAAGTAATTAAAAAAAACAAAGAGAAACCTATTATATAAAACAACATATTTGCCTTAGATGAAAACTTATATCCACATTTTGAACACAGGATATCGTTTGCTTGTCCCATCAAATATATAAAGTGTTTTACACTCCTATATTCTACGACATGGCCACATCTAGGACATTTTATCCTCTGTAGTATACTCATTACAGACCCGGTATCGGAAGAAGTATCTTACATGCTTTATTTAGTAAGCCAACACCCACTGCAGCCGCCGTCCCGGTCCCATAAAGCTTTGAAGTTAAAATTACATTTTTAGATTTTAAAACTTTTATCTCATCTTCAAGGTCAGATATTATATCATCATTATTAAGTCTTTCAGTTTCCGAACAAGTAGGTTTCTCACTCTCGTTTTCTAAGTCTTTAATAAGGGATAATTTACTTTTAATTTCTAAATTATATATCTCGATTAAGTCTGAGTAATGCATCAAATCTGGTAGTGCTGCAATAAAAGCAGCAGAAAACGATATTCCAAGGCATACACCATACGCCACAGGCCCATTTCCACTCGGGTCATTAAAATCAAGAGTACGATTGTTTACATAACGGTACTGATTAAAGTCTTTGCCTTTAAACCCAATCGGATCTTCACTCATAAACCGACCGACGCCAGGATTGTAATCCCTGTTGCGAAAGTTAGAATGTATTTGTTCGTTTTCAATAATCAAGTAGCTCTACCTCTTAAATTATAATTAGGAATGTTTACGCAAACAGCTAATAAGATCAGCGACAGCACAAACTTTCCCATTGAGAAACACTTTATTGATCTTGAGTTTTAAAGTCTTTTTTCCAGATTGAGAAAATACATAATAACCCCATATCGGATCAAGCTGCGTATATATTTTTTCTAAATCATATATCTCAGATAATTCAACAACTCCTAACTGATAAGCGCTGGTAACTTCAACTTGTGAGTTAATATTATCTACTACAATCGTTCCTTTTCTAATTCTATTTTCAAAATAAAGAAAAACAAACATACCAAGAATGAATCGGTAGCCCCAGGAAAACAACTTTTCTAGGCCGTGATCCTGAAATAAGTCCTTAAAAGAATCAAGATTACCAGAGAATAACAAGAGCACTAAACTAGTAGATGCTACAAGGTATAATAAACTTTTCTTCTTTGATGGTACTATTTGATATGTCAACATTCTAATCACCAAGTAAATTAGTAAAAACTGACGAAGCAAATTCATCTAGTTGATTAAAGTTAGACATAGATGCTATTTTAGCTACTGTTGCCTCTCGTGCCGCCAAAGCAAAAAACGACTTCTTTCTATACGACAGCTCAATATCTGACGCATCAACCAAGGCTTGTAATGATAAAATCTGTCGTTTAATCTTTGCTTTTTCAGATTCTGATAAGCAATTATCATCTAACTTCTTCTTTAATTCGTTTATCAAAGAACTATTACTATTTGCCATGCTCTCTATTCTTTTTATATCACTATAGACTTCATATAGTTGATAGACCGTAGCAGCAGTTGCAATACCATTTACCAATGACAAAATAGCACCGATAGTAACTTGACCTGACGGATCTATATTATTTTTTGAGTTATTAAAAACATATCTATACTTATTAAAGTCTCCGCCACTGAACCCGATCGGATCTTCACTCATGAACCGGCCTGCGCTAGGATTGTAATATCTCGCTCGGTAGTAATATAAATTCGATTCTGGGTCAACTTCACGTCCAGTGTAACCATAAATCATGTCACTAGTTTCTGATAGTTGCATTGCTTCTCCATTTGAGTTGAATACATTCATTTTTCCAAATGCACTATATGCAATATCGACAGACTCTCCATTATCTTTTACTACTTTCACAATCGAACCAAGCGAGTCGGCAACATATGTCTGAGTATAACCATCGCCTATAGCCGCTAACGGTTCATCAATTCCTGGTCCATGAATGATCTTCTTAACAAGCTCAAATCCTGTTCCAGTCTTTCTATACTGAGCAATTATGTCTTCATTATGATAAACATAAGACCACTCGAGATCATTAATCTTCTTATAAGTTCTTCGGCCAAAGCTATCGTACTTGTACTCAACGGACTTATAAGCACCTTCTGGAAGAGAGTTATAAAACTTTATTCCTGTTAACTGATTTAAGCTATTCCACTCATACATTGTTGTATGACCAGTTGCCTTTTCAACAATAGAAGTTGTATTACCAGAGTTATCGTAAGTTAGTAGTTCATCTTCAGTTTCAGTAAGTCTGTTATTTGCATCATATTGTGCAGGACTTGTGTTGCCCGGATAATAAATACGGTTCCCATTTTCATCATACTCAAATGATTCATCAGCTTGGCCTGCAACAGGTCCTGTTGCAGTCAAGATCTGTCCTGTTTTGTCGTATGTAAAACTTAGGCTTGTATTTAACTTACTAAATGGAGTTCTTGTTTGAGAAATAGAAGTCTTGTTTCCAGTTTTGTCGTAACCAAACTCTTGAAGAAAATCATTATTTGTAGCAATTTTAACAAGTCTTGAAATCTTATCAAAACTGTAATCAACAGTAGAGTTTATATTTTCAAGTTTTGTTCTTCTACTAAGCTTATCATATGTAAGCTTAATTGGATTCTGATTAAAAGCAGTAATTGAAATAAGACGATTTAACTTATCATACTCATTTAGAATTTGGCCTAAAGATGTATTAACAACTTCAATATTTCCATTGTTGTCATAAGTATTTGTATATGAAAACTCAGGTGTAAACTCATTAGCAACGTTTGAAACCGTTTTTACACGTCCCTCATTATCATACGAGATTGTATAACTAGAGTTACTATTTTCTGATTTAATCACTCTGCCTTCACTATCATAGTCTAGCTTTAAAAAGTTTCCATCAGAATACGATGCTTCTTTAAGTCTTTGTTGATCATCATATTCAAAAATCGTCAGTCGATTATCTTTATCAATATGTGAAGTAACATTATTTTCATCATCATAAGTGAAAAATTCAGACTGTGCCATAGGATCAATTCTTTCAACAACCCTATCTCTAGTGTCGTACACAAACTGAGTCACCCCTTGTTTTGAATCAGTGACTTTTACAAGATTGTTTTTCTTGTCGTACTCGAAGTATGTAAGACGATCTTCTGAGTCTTTGACTGAACGTAAATTATCGACAATATCATACGTCATTGTAGTTGTTCGCCCAAGCTGATCAGTAATCGTCTTAATATTACCTCTAAGATCAAATGAATACTCCACAGAATTACCTAGAGAATCAGTAACCTTCGTCATATTTCCTGTATATTCATCATACTCTATTAGTGTCTTATTCTCTTTTGCATCAGAAACTTGTGTAACTTGTCCTTTGTTATTGTAACTAAGCCTAGTCACATTATAATTGCTATCAAGAATCTCCCTTACATTTCCTCGATCATCTAAGTTAAAAATTGTCTTATTACCATTTCTGTCAGTTATGGACTTAACAAAGCTAGTTCCATTCTTATATTCAATAATAACAGGATTATCGAGGTCTACATTAGGAGCGTATTGAATAAGATTATTGAAATCATCGTACACATACCTCTTAGAGCGCCCAGTTTTATCAACTCTAAGTGTTGTATTCCCAACGGCATCATATGCTAGGTATTCTTCGCCACCGTTTGAATCGATGATATTTGTTAATCTTCCATTACTATCACGCTTCATACAATAAGGAATTGAGCTATGACCAACAACTCCCCATCGACGATTATCTCCTTCCCCCTTCATTCCGTAAATAGGTCTAGTATCCTGGAGACAATACTCTTGTGTTCTTTTTACTGCTCTTAGATTAGAGATTAATTGCTCGGGCCTTCTTGCATAAGTTTTAATTCCTGAATAATCTAGTACAGTTCGAGCAGGTTTTTTGTAAAAGTTTGAAACTGCATGCTTTGCCTCATAGGCATGTGCAATACTTTCATCAACTCTCTTATGATAATTAATATTAAATGGAGTAAAATAATCTGTCCTTAGGCCATCTGGTTTAATCATTGAAATGACTTGACCGTATTCATTAAATGAATATTGAGTTACATGATTTTCCTCATCCGATTTAGAAATCATTAGATTTTTATCATAATTATACTTTAGTACTCGATTACCAGGTTTCCTCACCTCAATAAGAGTATTATCTTCAGAATATACAAATTCAGTTAATCTTCCAAATGGATCAGTAACTTTTGAAAGTAAGTTGTCTTGATATTCAAACTCAAATGCCTTACCCGTTGGGTCGATGATTTTAGAAATTCTATTTTCACTATCGTAAATATAAGAAGTTTGCTCTCCATTTCTGGTAACAACATACGATAGAAATCCTTCCGTATTGAAAACTTTCTTCGTCTTATCAGTGTACTCAATAACAAATACTCCATTTTCTAGACGTATTTCCCCTTTAAAGGCCCTTGGCAGAGTATAGCCAGAATCTTTCTTTCTGATTGTTGCAGCACTAAAGCCATTATAAAGATACATAAAATCATCGCCATCGCTTGGAATGATTCTTTCAAGCTCAGAAATCGTCCATCCATTTCCAAACTCACTGTCTCGATAATTTACAACATGGTAATAACGGTCGTTATTTTCATGCACATTGGCCGAAACCATCGATGTTTCACTAAAATGATACTCGATCTTAGCATTAATTTTATGGAGTCCTGTATTGAAATTACTAAAATCAAAAGGGACTTTAACATCAAACTGCTCATATTCGAAAAACTCATCCCCTTCTAATATCGGGACCTCAATTGTAAAAGGAGACTCCATTCCACCTAATGTAACATTTGCATTATATTTAAGAGGAGCAGCCGTAGGTCTTTGAACTTCAAATTCATAAATATCAATCCCATGCGCTTGTTTTGCTCCATAAGAGAACGTGAGAGTTCTTTCCTTGCCTAATGTTTTATAGCTATCAATAGAGAAGTCTTGAAATAATTCACCAGTAGTTGTTAGGATAGTACTACCACAGTCTTCAATTTCTTCTGGCTTATTTCTTTTACTCTTATCTATTTTAGTACAATCACCTGGATCATCGTCATCTTCATCAGGATCATTTTCTTGTGGTTCAGGAGGTCTCGGAGCGGTGAAACCCCAACTAGTATTAACTAGCCCACCCTCTACGAGTTCCAACCTTTTTCCATCGTCACTAACTCTAGATTTCCCAACAACTTCAAATCGTCCTAAAGCATCATTCATCTGATAGATGTCGACGATTAGGCCAGGAGGAAGGTTATCTAAGTTTGGATACGTGATATTTGCTTGCTCTTCAAATTTTACACCTGAAGGCTGAACCGTAATTAGCATTGCAGGATTGAATTTATCCGGCAACGAAACTGGTGCTAAATTCTTAGGAACAACTGATACAGACAATTGCCCTGTAAATGGAGTTCCATCTTTATTCTTAGCTGAGTTTGGAGGTACAATGACCTCAATTCCTAAGTCATCATTTATTACATTTGTCTCTTCATCAGGAACGACATCAGTAATCGAATCCATTGCAAGTCTTGGAACGTAGAATGGTCTATGAACGATATTTGTTGCATTTGGTATAACGTGAATTGCTTCAATGAAGTTTGCATACTTGCTGCCATCAGGAGCAAGTTCAGCAGTTGATGAGTCAATTTTAAAAATATACTGATCAACAATTGGCAAATCTTTTAAAATAAATTGACCTTTATGATCTGTTGTCGTGACAATATCAGTTCCAATAATTGAAATTGTTGCTCCCACAACAGGAACTTCAACACCGTCACCAGTTGTAGCATTAGAGTCAGCGACACTTCCGACAATGATAGTTGGATCAATAGAACTCACTCCATTTACAATAAGATCAATGTCACCAAATACTTTATTGTCTCCATCATATACATAATATCTAAAATTATATTCTCCGGCCTGATCCTTACCAGGATGCCACTTAAAATGACCAGTGAGAGGATCAAACTTTACTCCTTCAGGAACATCACCAACTAATCCAAAAGATAGAGCTTGTGTGTCAGAATCAACAACAGGAACATTAAAGTTAAATTCATCACCAAGGGAAATAGTCTTTGCATCTAGCACCTCAATAACAGGAGGATTATTAACAAACTCCAATACTTGAATAGATTTACTTACTTTTTGAGAATCAAAGCTTCCATCACTTACAACAAGTGAAATAGTATAATAGCCTACCTTATCAAATATTAAGCCAGAAGTATCTCGACCATTATCTCTAAATGATGTCATGCTACCATCAGGTGCAGACTCAATATTCCATGTATAAACAAGGCCATCGCCATCAGCATCACTTCCACTTCCAAGAACATCAACAAAATATCCAAGATAAGCTTTAGATTCAATTGTGAAGTTTGCAACTGGCCTAGTATTAGCTGAAAAAGCTATTGTTGAGGAATTGGTATCGAATCCATCATTTACTATACATTTTATCGTATATTCACCAGCTTGATCCGCTACAAAAGAAGTTACCGAGCTTGTATTTGTACTTAAATCAAGAGTAGAACCCTCTGGCCTTTCAAGCACTTCCCAAGAAAAGGTTAAGTTATCACCATCAGCATCTGAACTAGAAGATGCATCTAATTGAACACTTGAGCCAACTTCAAAGATAGTGCTATTACTTACATTTACAATATTAACTAAAGGTATCTGATTAATAGATTCAAAAACAAAAGTTTCTACAACGTCCTTACTTAAACTATTTAATGCATGAACTTGAATAATTGCCTTTCCAAGTGCAGATGAAATTAATGTCACATTTGGTAGAGTCGTATCAGATGGTGACAAGATATCACCAACTTCACTCCATAGAACATTCCACTTGAAATTATTAAATTCACCAGTGACTGTGACATTATAATCTACGCCTCTGACGGCATCTCTTATATCTTCTAAAGACATATCATAAGACTCACCTTGGGTAGTTAAAATAAATTTAGAAGTCTTAGCAAGAGAACCGTCACTAACCGAAAGCTCAAGTATGTACTGTCCATCAACATCTGGAGTTATTTTTGCATTTTTTAAATTTCCATCAATTACCTGTGCAGTACTTCCTGTTGGTGATTCAATTAAACTCCAACTATAAGTAAGGTTATCTTCCTCGTAATCAACGACTTCAGGTGAAAGCTGCACTTGAGTTCCTAATTCAGAATTAACATAGTTTAATTCTGTAATTTGAGGACTAAGATTTAGTGAAGAGATAGTCACTGTCTTTGAGTCAACATCTTTGCCATCAGAAATTTCTAATTGAAAAACATACTCACCTAACGTTCTTGAGACAAATTCAGCAAATGGTGTATTTACATTTATGAAATCATAGTCTGCATTTGTTGGAGAACTTAGTACAGTCCAATTATAACTAAGAGGCTCTGAGTCTAAATCGTAACTCTCACTACCGTCTAAGATGTATTTATTATTTAATATAAGCTTCTTATCAAATCCTAGCTTTGCAACAGGTTTGGAATTTATATCAACAACGCCAAAACATCTCCCTGTTTTTACATCTGCGTTTATAATACTTGTTGGCCTTATGACACATTTTTCAGCGTCAAGGTGAGCAATATCACTTGTTATAACAAGACCTGCTCCGAGATTAACCTCAACGTCTGATAGTAATGAAATCTTCTTCGCGTTAAACTCAACGCCTCGATGAAGTCTTACAGCAGAAGAGTCATAACTTTGTAGTGACTGGATTAGAATTGAATCTTCGATTGTAAAGTGTGAATCATTTGATATTACCGCAAGTCCATTTGACTTCATTGTAAAATTCTTTGATTTGATATTTGCATCATTTTTAATTTTAATGAATGCATTATCTTCCACGTCAGCAATTAGTTCAATATCCTCAGAGGCATCTATATTTGCACTTTTATTAAAAGAAATATTGTCACCAGATACTATTTTTAATGTACCTACTTTTATTATATTTGAGCTACCGAAAGCAATTTGTTTGCTCGTGGTTGCTATTGAAAGTTCGCCAGAAACCTGAAGTGATGTTGAGTCTCCAACGCTAATAATATCATTTGAAGAGATATTCATTTGTCCCGATTGAAATGTATTTGATTTACCAATAGTAAGCTTTTGAACATTACTACTTAAATCAATAACGTTGGACATGACATTAACTTGATCCTCAAGAGTTAATTTTTTTCCTGATTTTACACAGAGGTTATTTGCTTGAATAATTGAGTTTCTCTTAATCTTGATCCCACAAGGCGAGAAAATATTGAGCTGGCTTGCAACAATAATCCCATCAATTGTTAAAGCCTGATATCGGTTTTTATCTCGACCAAAATCATTAAGGTAATCATTTAGTTCTTGAGTATTTGTTACAACGACACTGTTAGATCGACATCGTACACTTGGATCATAATTATCTGGCACACTACACTCAGCATAAACTGAGATACTTGTTAACAACACTAGGATTAAGCTAATCACAGACTTCATTATTTAACCTTCTTATTTAACATGTTTACTTTCTTACTTACTTTACGAAATGAGCTTTTAGATCGATACCTAAACGGTACAATCTTATCTTGCTTCATCTTTTGAGTTTGTTTGCCTATCAGAGGGTCTGATTCACCTAAGTAGAACTGATAGTAATCGGCATTTACGTTACCTTCATTATCCCAAACAAAACCAAGGACTTCATACCAACCAACGTTTAACAACTGAACATCAATATTCGGCCCATCAACAACATAGAACTCACCTTCAGGCCCTTCAATCCTCCATTTGTACTGAACAATTGATTGATCATCAGTTGAAGCCGAAAGACTATTTAATAAGTTGTATGGAATAACTGAATCCGAAGAAATACTGTCAAACACTACACTTGGAGCATTTACTCCTCTAACATATATATTTGTATCATATGTATAAGTTAGATTTGTTGCATGGACCGTAGCATACACCGTCACATCATAGTACCCAGGACTAGAGAATGAGTATGAAGTCGAGGACTCTGTGCCTACCATCTTTTTCCAATCGCCATTTCCAAAATCAAATACAAGATCATATTCGCTTCGACTTAAAGAGCTTGTACTAAAAGAAACTGTAAATTCCTGTGATGGAAGAACCTCATTAAGGTTCGATGTAATAACGCCGACAAATGGTGCTCTATCAGTATCAACAGTCTTCACTACTTCAAATCTATTATTATTAAAGTCTTGACCTTCTAAACGTACATCATTTTGGCCAAACGGTAGATAAAAGATAGGGCGATCAGTACCATCGTCATCGTCATTATCTGTCTCCCAATATAGAGATGGTGTCATATAAAGAGCATTAGAATGTGCCATTCTTATGTTCATCCAGCTTCCACCACTGTCTAAGACGTAGAAATCAAAATTATCGATTGTGTCTTTGTCGCCGACATATACCTTCTTATCGACGGTTTTTCGTAGGCCATTTTCATCAACGATAGAAGCAATAACAGAATGAACACCAGGGTAGTCGAACGCTACATTATTTAACTCACCTGCTAAGCCTGGCTCATACTGGTTTTTCTTCTTCAGTGAGATTGAAGATATTGTAGAGTTAATTGAGTAAGTATTACTGAAATCAAGAGTTGCGCTAGTACCTACTTGAGTGAAATGATTATTTCCACCAATATTAACGATAGGTAAAAAATCAGAGTTCTCAGGCTCCATGTCAACATATGCTTCAATACATTTCTCGTTTATAACATCCTTAGATGTAAGGACAAGGTGACATAACTCAACAGGTCCAGAATTATTAAAAGTGAAGTTCACAATAGGCTGTTCAATCCATTCGTCGACAAAATCAGAATAAATTCCCCAAGCCTGTAGAACAATATCATTTGAATCAGAGAAAGAGCCTGAACCATCTAATGTAACTGATTCACCAAGATTAAATGTATTTGTCGACACAAAAGGTTTAGAGACAGGAACTTCTAAACTTATTGTTGAAGTATCAATCGTATAGTTATACTTCTGGCCAAAATAATCATAGAGATCGATATTTACAGTAAAATCATCTTCTGAAAAATAGTAATTAAATATCTCTAAGCTTTCGTCATAAATCGGTCCATTTATAGTAATAAGCTCAGATCCATCGCCAAAATCTATCTCGACTTTAGAAATTTGATCAGCATTAACTAATTCCTCTAAGAATAATAAAGACTCAAACGGAAGAGAATTATTATGATACTCTAAGAACATAAATCCAATTTCAGGAACAGCATCACCATCTTCAACATTTATAATTATTTGCTTTTGATAGCTTAAAGATGGGTTGGCGTTATCAGATACTGAAAGAGTGACAAAGTCAGTTCCTACAAAATCTAAATTTGGTATATATGTTAAATTATCCCCATCTAGACTTGCAGTTCCATTAACCGGTGCCTCTACAATCGAAAGAGTTAATTCCTGTAAATCGCCATTAGGGTCTGAATAGTCAACTACAGTAGATGAAGATGAGTTCTTTAAACCACTCAACTCACTAGTTGAAATAAATGGCGGATAATTTTGATCAACATAGATTTCAACTGAAAACATGCCTTCACCAGCAGGCACAGCACTATCAATAACTTTTAATGTTATATTTTCATAACCCGTAAAGCCTAAGTTTGGAGTGTATGTAAATGATGTCTCAGACATCTCTACACTACCGTTTGAAGGTGAAGAAATAACCTCTAAGTGATGTGTTTGTCCGATATCTGGATCATCAAAATCAGCATCAAGAGTTATTGATGTATTCTCTACACCATTTGTAAAAATATCGTTTGCAATAGGTGCCGTATTAGACTGAAGAAGAATATTAATAAATGCAGTCGCTGATCTATTTGGTGTTCCGTTATCGGTAACATTAATAGAGGCATAATAATATCCGTCACCAGCACTTGTACCGTCAAACGTAACAAGTCCATTCTCATCAACAGTCAAAACCCCCTGGTCAGGCTGGCTTATAACTTCAAAAGTATGCTCTTGGCCAAACTCATAATCAGTGACGTTAATCTGTGTTGTTCCAATTTTTGAACCAATGAGATTAATATCATCAGCATTTACACTAGGAGCGTGATTACCTTCAGTAACCGCAATTTGAACAATCTGTTCAGCACAAAAAGTTGATGGCACACTTTCGCAAACAGAAACTGTATAACTATCGGACCCGCTATAGTCTAAAAACGGAGTATAAGTAGCAATATTTGTTTGATAATCAAGATCTAAATGGCCATTAGTAGGATGTGTATCAATAAAAATCTCGTGTTCCTGATTTACATCAAGATCAGATACCTGAAAAATGTGCTCAACAGCAACGCCCCAAGGAGTAGAGTCTTCAGAAGGGCCTGAGATTGATGGCATATGGTTTTGAACATTAATATTTACAGTAGACTCAGAAACCCCTGGAGGATTTGCGTTGTCACTTATCTCTAAGACTACTTCAAAGTCTCCCACCTCTTGATAAGATGGAGTGTAATACAATTTAGATTCCGATACCCAAGCATATCCTCCAGTGCTGCTTTTAACTGAGATATAGTGGGATTGATTTGGATCAGGATCAATAACGACAATATCTACATTTTTTTCAGGATCCAGCCAGTTAAAGCTAAGGCTATAGTCACCTGCGGTTGGTGGGGTATTTTCGTATACAGAAATATTTATCGTTTTAGTTGATACTCCTGCAGGAAGTGCATTATCTCTAACTTCCAGAGTTATTGTATCTTCGCCGATGACCCCGTTGCTTTGAAAATGAAGATTATTATCGCTAATGTTCAATGAACCTAAACTGGTTCCTTCAACAATGGAAATGGAATGTGTTTGTCCAACATCAGGATCAACGATATCGATATTAGTGCTATAGCTTAAATTTTCTAAAACACTAAAGTCCTCAAGAGAAATTACAGGAACTGTATTGGCAACAATTGAAATAGGTATTCTTAAAATAGACTTTTTAGGGAGGGATAAGGAGTCTAGAGCATATACATCAACAAATGTATCAACAACATAACCTTCGACTAACTCAATATTTAAACTATTATCAGTTATTATTGCGCTTTTAACCCCTTCTCCTATTTCTTCAATACCGACTGTGACATTATGACCGTCGATATCTGAATACGATAATTCAGAACTGCCGACACCACTTTGGAAAATACTCAAGCTAGACGGGTTTGCTAAGACTGATGGTGGATGATTCTCATTAATCGTAATATTTACAGTATGAAAAGTTTCTAGCGGAGGATTCGCGTCATCTGTTACCTTTAGTACAATGGAATCACTAGTTTGACCAACTAGATTAGAACGATAAAGTAGACTATTTTCCCAGATACTTGATGTTCCTTGACTTGGCCCTTCATAAATTTCAACTGAGACAATTTGCCCTTCGTTTGGATCAGATAGTGTAAATGGCACATTATTCATTTCACCTTCAAATGTATTTATATCTGAAATACTTATAGAAGGTGGCTCATTTCCAATAATCTCTACAGGTATAGTTAAGTCGAAGCTTTCACTTACAACACCACTATCTTTTACTGTAATAACAAATGAATCTAAACCAGTAGCGCCAACATCTGAGGCATAAGTAACAAAACCATCTTCATTTACAACGGCCTCTCCTTTCTCAGCTTGAACCTTGATAGTAAACGTATGTGATTGATTAATGTTTGGATCAGCAACATTAATCTGTGTTGATTCAGTATCACCTGCAATAACTGAAATTGGTTGTGCTGTAGACTCTGGCACACTATTTTTAATAACGTTGATCGGTATCGTAAAATTTGATGTTTTAGAAGCGTATCCATTTGAATCACTCACAGAGACTGTAAAATAATCAGTTCCGACAAAACCAATACTTGACTGATATTTAAACTTTCTTTTTTCAGCGAAGCTTTGCTCAATATCAAGTTCAAGCGTACCATAATTTGGTTTTGCAACTACTTGAACATTGTAATTTTCATTAAACTCTTCATCATTTTCATCAAATAATAGGCCTTCAAAGTCAACGACTTCACCTTCAAGAACAAAGACTTCATTAGCGATTGAGAACTCAGGTGCAACATTTTCAACAACCTGAATATTCATCGTTAAATCAGAAAACAGCTCGTCACGAGTATTAGATTCTTTTACTCTAAATACAATATTATCACTACCGACAAAGCCTTCATTTGGAGTGTAGATGGCACTTATCTGATTCCAGCGCCAACGAAAACTTCTTACGTTTCCACCAACAGGGTTTACAAGAAGAGAAAGACTTAAACTATCGTTATCTGGGTCATTTGCTACCCCTCTTATCGTAGAACTCTTTCCTTCTAGTAATCTAATATCAGATGCAAATACATTTGGTGGCCTATTGGCAGTAACTGCAATATTGGCAACATTTGTACTACAAAGTACAGGTGTTCCATTATCACAAATTTCAAATGTAAAAGTATCGAGGCCAGAAAAGCCTAAGTTTGGTGTATATTGAAAAGTAGTGTCGTTGTAACTACGGCGAAGACTACCGTTACTTGGTGGAGTAATAATATTAGCAACGTGATCTTGATCTCTGTCAACATCAGTATATCGTAGGAATAAGTGTTGAGCACGTCCTGAACTTATTGTTGTGTTAAACTCCTGTGCAACAGGTTGTGTATTTGCAATTGTTACAAAAGTAATATTAGCAATCTTTGAAACAGGAGGATAACCAGCATCAGTATACTGAACTCTTAAAGTTTCCTGAACAGGAGTTTGTACATTCGAAGTATACTTAAAATATCTGTCTGAAACTTTTTCTAAGGTTCCATATTCTGGAGTATCTAAAAATTCAAAGTTACAGTTTTTTCTACTATCAGGATCTTGGCATCGAAGCAAGAAATTCTTAGGAGAAAAAGGCAAGAATTCAAAGGTAGCATCTGCCATAGTAGCTTCAACATTTTCTACCGCATTAAAAAGGATTTCAACATCGCCAAACATCGAAGGAGAACCATTATCCCAGACTCGAATTACAATACGTTCTTGCCCATACTCTCCGGCCCTTGGAATATACCTAAATCTATTATCTCTTGTTAGTTGGTTTAGCTCACCAAAAGAAGGGCCTTCTATTACCTCATATCTAAAGTCTATAGTAGAATCAATATCATTAGGATCAATACTTATTGTATAATCATTAGAAAAAGTGACCTCGTCAGGGAAATGTGCAACTGGTTCAGGAGGTTGATTATTTTTAACAACAACTTCCAGTGTAACGAGTCCAGACTTTACAGGATATCCATTATCTTTTACTTCGACAATGATTGTTTCTATCCCTAGAAAGTCTTCTCTTGCTGTATAAACAATCTGGCTTCCAGTAATTAATACAGAACCACCAACTAGTTCATTTACAACACTAACATCATGGACTTGATTTTCATTTGCATCTTCAAAACGATAGAAAAAACTAACACTTTGACCAGGCGTAACTTCTTTTAATGTTCTCCTATCCCCTCTAATACTTATAACAGGAGCATCATTCTCTAAGACAGTTGTGCTTATAACTTTAGTTGCAACGCCGTTTATGATCGAATTATCACGGAGCTCTATTTCGAACTGATCATCACCAGAAAAGTCACTATTTGGTGTATAAGTGAATGCACCAGTAATTTGATTTATCGACACGGAACCGCTAAGCGGTTGCTCCTTAACAGAGAATCTTAATTCTTGATTGATATCTAGATCATTTGACTCAATCACTCTAAATGTAGAAACACCTTGCTCAACTATTATATCCTCAATTGGAAAAATCGTCGGTAAATTGTTCTCTAAAACTGTTATTTCAACTTGTATCTCATTAGAGAGGGCAGGTTCTTGGTCATCTGTAACTTTTACTAAAAATGTATCGACACCAACAAAACCACCGTTTGGCTGATAGGCAAATATCCCTTCATTATTAATACTAACAGAACCATTTGTTGGAGCAGTCATGACTTCTACTTGATGAGATTGTCCAACATTGTCATTAATTACGACTTCGCCTGAAACAATTTCACCATGTGAAACATCAACACTATAATCAAGTTCTGGTGCTCTATTACCATTAGAAAAATTAATATCAACTAAAGTTGATGTTTGTTTTGATGGTTCACCATTGTCACGAGCACCTAAAACAAAACTACTATTAATATAGACTCCAGAATATGGCCTAAAAATAATTTTTTGGTTATTCTCAATTGTGACAACACCATTTACTGGTTGGCTAAGTACTTCTAGAGTTACTTCATGGTTCTCATTATCACTAACAGCAACAACTGCCGAAGCACCACTGTCACCATAATAAGTTAAATCATTAACTGCCAAAGTAGGAGGTGTATTAGAGTCAGGTATTGATGAATATTCCACGACCGTGATTGTTAGAGAGTCGTTCAAGCGACCACCCAGTAGTACTTCTAAGTTATTTGATTGTAATACATCTATGTTTTTTACTAATATTGATTCTTCGCCAGAAAAGTCATAAGAGTTAGTAATTTGACTACCGTTCAGACTAATTTGCGCATAATTTACACTATTATTCTCGATGATCATTTTATGAGATGCATTTGGGTTGAGCACATCAAAGTCAACAAATGTACTATTGCATGATTTCGTTTTTGAACTTGCTCCTACACATTCTTGCTTTATTAAATAATCATTTGGCCCATACACAATATTTCCCTGCGGTAATCTTGCTGCAATATTAAATACCTTCTTAGACACTTCACCGATTGAGTTTGTAACTTTAACAAGAAAGGTATATTGACCTACTCGATCGGCTAAAAATCGAATAGAGTTATTTTCAATTACCTCGATGCTCTTTTGACTCTCTTTAGGTGCTGAAACAATTGTCCAGTCATAGTCGTCAGTAACATCATGATTGTTTGTAATAGTGACTAAATCACCTGCAACTACTGAATAATGATCCTGAATATCAATCGTTGGCATTGCAAAAGACGTGTTTGCGTATACTACTGTTAGTAGCATTAATAGAAATTTAAACATTGTGTGTGTTCCTTGTCCCAAATTTAAACTTTTCTTAACTCGACAAAAAGACTATGATCAACATTAAAAGTTGTCAATTAATTTACATGAGAGAAAAGGGAGTTTTTTTTGAAAGCAATTATTTTATTATCATTACTTTTATCATTCGATGTCTATGCAAGGCCCCAAGTTGCCCGCTATAAACTTGGCCAGGCTCTTTTCTTTGATAAAATTTTATCTGGAAATAAAAATATTTCATGTGCAACTTGCCACCATCCGTTTACAGGAAGTACTGACTGGCTTTCACTAGGTGTTGGAGAAGGTGGAACTGGTTTAGGATTTTCCAGAACACTAGGAACTAAAAAAAACGCAATTCATGAAAGAGTTCCTAGAAATGCACCACATTTATTTAACCTTACAGATCAATATGTAACGACTGTATTTCATGACGGACGTGTTGAAGTAAATCCTGAATACCCTAATGGATTCAAGTCTCCAGCAGGCCATGATCTTCCAGAGGGCTTAAATAGTATTCTTGCTGTTCAAGCTCTTTTTCCACCTACATCTAATACTGAAATGGCAGGTAACCATAATGAAAACCCAATTGGTCATGCAGCAACTAATAAAAATTGGTTTGGTAAAAACGGTGTTTGGGATCGCCTTGTAAAAAGAATACGTAATAATAGTATTTATGTTGATATGTTTAAGAAGTCATTTAGAGAAATTAAAACAGCAAATGACATTAGAGAAGTTCACATTGCAAACGCCATTGCTACTTTTGAAGAAAAAGCATTTTTATCTTTAAATTCGCCATTTGATCAATTTATCAGAGGTGATGAAACGGCAATCTCCAGACGAGCAAAAAAAGGATATGAATTATTCAAAGGGAAAGGACAGTGTATCAGTTGTCACAATGGAACAAACTTCAGTGATAACAAGTTTCATTCAATTGCACTCCCTCAAATTGGCCCAGGTAAAGGACATGGTTCAAATATGCTAGAAGACTTTGGAAGATTTGGCGTAACAGGAAAAGAAGAGGACCTTTACAAGTTTAAAACACCAATCCTTAGAAACATTGCTCTCACAGGTCCATATGGCCACAATGGAGCATATGACTCACTAAAGGATATAATCAAACATCATGTCGACGGTGAAAGAATGTTATACAACTATAATATTAAAATGGGCCTATTGAAAAGTCGTAGTGACTTAGACAAAACTGATGTAATGTGTTTATCAGATGAGATTAAAGGTAAAATTTTAGCAACTAAAGATACAGTAGACATTGATCTTTCAAATAAAGAAATCAATTTAATAATTGACTTCCTACACACATTAACAGATCCAAAGTTCACAAATGCATCAAAGCTAATTCCAACAAGTGTACCGAGTGGACTACCTGTACATGATTAATAACTTCTAATACATAAATGCCAAGCAACTAACTGCTTGGCATATCTCTTTAATCAAGGTTTTATACCCTTTAACAACATTCTTCGTTAATCTGTAATTTTATAAGTAGGAATTGAGTTATGTGGGTAGTACTTATCGTTAAGCATACGGTTGTCGATAATATCGAGTAAATATATTAGTTTAGAATTTTTAGTTGTCAGAAACTTAAAAAATATACGATAGCGGCCATTCGCAAATGGCCAAGATTGATCACCAGTTAAGGGGTGAGGTGCTGGAGTTGTTGGGTTTTGCTTTATGAAGTCTTTTACTCTGTCATGCTCTGAATGAAATTGCTCTACATCATAAACTAAATTATTTAAATTAAAAATATAGTCTTCTATTTCAGTAAGTGATTTAAGGTAATTCGCAGTTACTTTTATATTAATCACTACTAAGCCTTAAATCTACTTAAACGATCTTCCGTTGAAGGCTCATCATAAACTTCGTCATCTAATACATTGCTCATCGAAAGCAATCTTCTTTGTAAAGAAATTATCTCAGCCTGCATCTTCGTGAAGTCGTGTTCATTTAAAAGTATATAACTCTCACCCGAACGTCTTTGAATTCTTACAGGCTCATTCTTAGCAAGCTCTAAGTAATCTTTCATTTCAGCTCTTAGTTTTTTAGGGTTTGTTGTTTCCATAAATACCTCACTTTAAATTAGTGTACCACTAAGTGTACACCTATTCAACTTATTAGCTTTAAGGAGGTAATAACTTCATTCATGTTTTCAGGCACTTATAAGACAGTTAACAACTTCACAAAAACTGTGAACAAAATTTGACATTACACGCCGAAAATTGATACGTATTGCCTAAATAAATTCAAAAAGTGAGATTGAAATAGAAACGACTATTACTGGCGATATTCAAGAAAGAAAATGCATTCTTATTAAGAATGCTATTGATAACTTTCTTTCAACGAGAAAGGCCTTTAATCTTCAGACTATTGCAGATAAATCATCTGTCCCCTATTCGACTGTAAGAAGACTTACAACTCTCAAGGGTAACCCACAACCAGAAACAGTGATTAAGATATTAAATGTACTTGGAGAAGACCATCTACTTAGAAAGTACATGGAAGAGTTTCACCCAGACATCGCTAAGGTAATAAATAATTCATTCAGCCACAATGAAGAATACACATTTATTGAAGACCAAAATAGAGAATACTATTCTAACGAAAGCTTTTTTCTTATATTGAATCTGGCCTCTACAAGGTCTGGAACGACAAGAGATGAAGTCTCTTATCAACTTGGAATGGTTGGACTTGAAAGATTAGATCACCTTGTAGAGCAAGGCCTCATAATCGAAGACACAAAAGGCCGCTACCTTGGCTCTACACAAAACTATAAGCTCACATTTGCCGAGACAAAGAAGCGTATCAAGCTCTCGATGAATCACTATAGACTTGAAGAGGCAGGGTCAATTAATAACTGGATGAGCTTTCAAACTGAGTCTATAAATTCTGATGGTTTACAGGCTTTGAAGAAATTGAATCAAAAGCATTTTAATGAAAGAAAAGATCAAATCTTCGACAATCCAATGTACAAAGGTGATATCAAAGCATATACTGCTTCAATCTCAAGTACGTTCTTACCGTACACGGAAAACGAGGGGTTACAGTAATGATGAAAAACATATTATTTACATTAGCACTTATCTCTTCAGCAAGTTCATTTGCGACAGATAAACTTGCAATTAAATCATTCACAACTTTTAATGCTGAAGTCTTCAATATCCAAAAAGACATCAAAGAATTAAAAGTAGTTAAGCAATATCCTTTCATTAAAGAAGCAACTCTAAAAAACGGCCAAATTATTGATGCTTCAGAAATTAGTAAAATTCTAATTGATAGAGCTAGAAAAGGCGTTGATGGCGGAGGTGGATTCTCTGATCTTATCCAGTCTGGTGGTGACTTAGGCGGTGGGATATCTAATCGCAGATTACTTGGTGACGGTTCTGGTGGGTAACTAAACTTCAAGAGAAAGATGGACTCAATAATTAATCTCATTAAAGAATTCTCTTCTAATACAAAGACATCTTCTGTAGTTGCATTGTTTTATATTATTTATGTGATTGTTCCAGAAAACTATAAGCTATATATAATCCTTAAAGATTATGATTCATTTTTGCATGTTTTTGGTGCCATCGCTTTGTGCAAACTAGCAGTTGAGATAATAATTCAATGTAAGTATAAATTTAAAAATATAAGTCTTAAAAAGAAATTAACAGGGTATTTAAAAACTTTATCAGATGAAGAAAAAGAGCTTTTGAAAGAATTTATATACGGAAACACTAAATCTAAATCGTTTCTCTTGAATAGTGGTGTCGTTCAAGGTCTTGTTGCACATAAAATTATATATCGATCAGGATCAATATCAACAAATGTAACAATTAGAGGACCTTATTTTGAATTTAACATTCAACCTTGGGCATGGCAGTACTTAAATAAAAATCCTCATTTATTAAACTCTTATCAAGAGTAGGTTATTAATTATATATAATAAATATAGAGAATATTTAATTAAAGAATTCCTTCCGCCTAGAGTCGTTCACAAGCTTCATCATCCTTTAAATAAGTGTAAACATCTGTGCCTAATTGAAAATATTAATATTTGATATAAACTAATAAAGTGCAAAGTTTATTAAATAAAATACAACATGATTTACAAAGTTTTGAAAAAGAAAAGGAGTCTCTTGGAGACTCTGCATTGGGTATGTACAAAGACCCAGCAAACGACAAGTATTACTTTATAAAAAAATCTAAAAAAGAAGATATTGGTTTAATTGCACAAGGTTCTCCTCAAGAGCAGCAAATTATAAATGATATTCTTACAGAGTACTTAATATCTCTTATCGGAACACAAATACCATCTTTGAAAATATGTAAATACTATATAGGCAAACATAAAAAAATGTTAAGAATATTTTCAGAAAGCTTTCTTGAAAGTCATGAAAACTTATTCCATGGCATGGAACTTTTTTCTGAAGCATATGCATCTGACGACCTCGAAAGCCCAAGACACAAAAGATATCCATCTATTTATATTTTATCTAATATCAAAAAACATCTCTATAAATTTTTAAAATCTCAAAGTCTAAGCAAGAAGGAAGCTTATGAAATATACCAAGACTTTTTAAATATGTGCTTATGGGATGCGGTCATTGGAAATAATGACCGTCACTTACAAAACTGGGGTATTATAACCTCGCTTAAAAGCGACCACTATCCGTACTTCTCTCCAATCTACGATACTGCCAGATCTTTTATGTGGAATAAGACAGATGAAAAGCTACAATCAAATCAAGTTGAAAAGTATTGTATAAAAAGCACTCCTCACATTGGGTTTATACATGGAAAAAAATGTAATCATTTTGAGTTAGTTGAACATATCCTAGATTCTCATCCTAATATTATCAATAGTTATATAAGAATAATTAAAGAGTTCAAATTAATAGATACTAATTCAATAATTTCTAATGACCCTCTACTTAGCACTAGCATTTGCACAAAAAGAATAAAAATCATTAAAGAGATTTTGGAATATAGAATACAAACCTTAGATCAAATTGTCTCGACTAAGCAAAGTCACGTGAATATTAAGAAATACATAAAGAAATTTTCAACAAACTTAAGGTGCTACCTAACCAACCAGTTCAATAGGGCTATGGCCAACCTTACGACCAAAACCAATTAGCTCACTTGCTGAAGTAAACTTTTGTGACTTAAAAGCTTTTGATGGAATTCGATTCAGTAAAAAGTTTAATACTGATGATTTCTTGTATTTTTTATTCACATTCGGAAAGTGTGGCAAAGCACGCATTTTTGAGCTTTTAAAGGCATCCGAATATTCAAATACTAGATCACCATCTACATCCTCACGGATATAGCCAATCTCAATATTTTTGAACACTAGTGTATACACTTTTTCATTCATGGTTTACCTCACCTAACATTATAGCATATCGTCATAAATATATAAATACTTAATCATAGACATGTGAAATCAACTACTTTCATAGTTGTTAGAATAAAACTACAGGGACTAGAAACCTAACTATCTGTAATTACTTAGTGCACTTAAACAGCTCTACAACTCGATCCATAACAACCTCTTCACTAGGAAGAAAACTAGAGCCATCTGTAGTGCCTTTGTCGCACACCAAAGGATAATGAATATTAATATTGGGTAAATAGAGAAGCGTTAGCAGAAATCTATAGTTCCAAAAATACAAAAAAGGGGAAACGCCTCAGCTTTACTGGTTTCGCTTAAAAGTCTAGCCTTAGAAAAGGTACTTAAAAGTTACTCTACAGTCTATTTTTACGTTTCAGTAGCCTATGAATATTTAATGTTACAAACTTAAGATCTAGCTACTAAACAAGAACTTAGTTAATAACCTTACCATGGAATTCGGCTACTTTTATCCCTTAACCCTTTAAAAACAGAACTGATTGATTTAGTAGCTCAATCTCGTATCTAAGCTTGGGTATTTAAACATGGCGTTCAAGATGAACCTCCTTGTTAAAAACATCTATTCATAGCAAGTATCGCTATGCATGTCAATAGAATAAGCTTAGCCTTCAATCTGAATCAATGTTAATTATTACAATTCAACTACGAATCCTTGGTCTTCTCGTCATAGCTCAGCAAATACTTTTACATGATAGTGCCACTGTTTCTTTCATAATTTATAACAAGCTTAACATTAATCTAAATCTTGCTCTGATGCGACTATTCGTGCGACTTTTATGAGGAATAATAGAAAATATAGAAATAATTCAACGATTGAAGAACACTTGAATCACCTATTATCATTAGAGCTTTAGCAATTTTAACAAATTGAGAAAATTGCTAAAATATGTGCTTTAATAATATCAGTTATATCGGGTAAGGCATATGTTAACGTGTTGAAATGCTAAATCTTGTCACAAACCAAGCTTACAGCAGTAACTCTAGACTCATGATTTGATAAAATTAGCGTGCTAACTACGGCAAGTTTTAGATGATTTTTCATAAGTTCCCCCCAGAATTTGAAAAATTACTATCATAGTGAATTTTTACTACATATCATGTAATTTTGCCCCGTGGGTACTACGGCTAAAATTTACAAAATTTTTCATCAAATCTGATTATTTCTTATTATAGTAATAATCATCGCTAAATTCTTTAACTTCAAAACATTCGATACGAAATAAGTAATGATCTGACTCTCCAAATGTTTTTCTATTATTAGCGTTATCATATGCTCTTGGACTATAGATAACTCGTGGTGTGACAGGCCATGTTGCATCATCAATTGTAGTTGCATCGTGATCTGTTTCAACGGCCGACCATTTCAGGTATCCATTGCCACCAATAAAGACATTTGAAAACAATGAGCGATCATTGTCTAAATCAATTAATAACTTTATATCAGGGCCATATACGGCATTGTATTGCTCATGAAATACTGTATTTAAAAGACGCCCAGCATACGCACGATATGTGACTGGATTTACTTTTTTCTCAAAGATATCAACTTGGCAACGAAACGAGATATAATTTGTCGTTCCAAAATCGATTGTTGCTGTATAAGCTGTTGCGCTTAAAAGACAAATAGAAACAAATATCCCAAACTTTGTAAGATTTCTCATAACTCCCCCAACTATAAAAATTATTTAACAATTTTTATCGGAAATAGGAGAGACTTAACACTTAAAAAAAAGTAAAAATTCTTCTTTATTTATCTGTATTTCTTAAGTTTAAGTATAGAGATCCTCGAAATAACGTCATTGAGCCACTAATAACCTGTCCCTTCTTATATGGACAAGCACCGACAACATTTACTCCTTTCATCATTAATTCAGACTCAGATAATGGATTGAAGTAACTTCCCATCCATGCATTTGGATATGCTGTGCGTACATGACAACCGAAGCTAGTCATTGTCACTTCTGTGATATCAGCAACGGCCTGTGCTTCTTCATAAATATATTCTTCATCGTATTCGTATCGATCACTTTGAAAGTCTTTAAACCAGCATGAAGGCCTTTTTTCATTAAATAGGCCGGCCCTTAACGTATCAACACGGCACTGCCCTTTTGGATAATCATTAAAGATCGTATATGGACTTATATGGGCCGTCTTATGATTGATATGAGCATTTTCTGAATAGATTACAGATGCATCTCTTATGGCCGCTAAACCTCTTAGACAAAATCTATTATTATCACATTTTTCAATTAACTCTTGCTTGATATAACTTAGTGAATAATTGCTATCATCAGTTTCTACAAAGTATTTCTTTAAGCATGTTCTTGTTGCAAAATAGTCTGACTGGCCTTCACTTGTGTACTTTTGTGTGGGCATTACTTTTGGGTATCCACCTATTAGGTGTCCGATTTCATGACAAGTAACAAGGGCCAAAGCATCCGTACTTAAGTTTAAATTACGAGCAAAGCCACCATGAAAGCTAAATTGTGCTTACCATTCTTGTATGAGACAGAGGCATTTTCAGTTTCTGATTCCCAGTTAATATCCACAACTCTTTGAGTTGGAAGATCCTTATCATAGATTTCAATTAATTTATTAATTGTTTGTGCAAACTCTCCTTGAGAAATTTGAGCTTGGATACTAAATGGCAAAATTAAAAGCATAAGAATAAGTGTTTTCATAAATGCTTTTTATCACCAAAATCCCCTCTTTGGTATGTAGCTTGCAAATATAACAGTATAAAACGTTTATAAGGCCAATTTATGGCCATTTTGTCTAATAAAACGACAGGAGTCGACCAAATGTTAAACAACATCAAGCTATTACTAGGATTTTCACTAATTCTACTTATTTTTTCACCTGCTAATAGTCTCGCTTCATTTGGATCAAGCTGCCATATCAATAATGCGAGAGTTAATTACGTTCAAGAGCATGAAGGGAAGCTTTATATTGGATTTGAGAACCTTAGAGACAAGTCAGGACTAGTCTTTAATAATGCACAACAATTAACACCAACACAAGAGTCAATTAAAGAGATGCTTTTATGGGCATCACAAAGTAAGAATCGTTATTTTGATATCGAATTAGGTGGATATGCCTGTGCCTTAATAAGTGCAAATAGAGGAACGAGTCAGGTATACCTTTCATCTGAAGAAGCTATTTCTAGTATAAAAAGTGATAAGAATGATGGCTGTATTTGTGATGTAACTAACACAAGTACACCTACTATGTTTATGCTTCCAACAATGAATGAAATTGGGGATATTCTTGAGCATATGGCCGGATTTAATGATGAGCAGATTGCTAACTTTCAAGGAGCTATGCTTGATATGTTTGCCAATATGAACCCGCAAAGATCCCAGGCAAATTCAATGGCCCTACCACTGATCTTATTAGAGAAAATATCTCTTATGGGAGTCGAGAAGATTTCAAATACACAACTCGCCTACTTAGTTGGAACTTTTCAAGACCAATTAAAACCAAAGGAGCTTGAGCTCTTAGAAGATATTGTTAATCAAATCGATAATATAGAATTTAAAAAAGATCGCAAGGGAAATACTGTCGTTAAATTGAATACTTTCAATGGTGATATAAAAATCAGATCAGAAGATATACCAATGAATACACAAGAGCAGCGAGAGGCCCTTGCGGAAACTCTCCACTATGCAGAAATAGAAGATGGAGCAACACTTATTTATGAAAAGTCTGATGGTCATATTGGACGATATAAGAAAGTAGAAATCGACGGGATTAAAGTCGAAGGGAACTTCCCTGTTATTGGAAATTTACGAATTACACCTCGTCGAGCAACAATAAATTTAGATGACGATGACGTTCCCGCACAGGTAAAGGTAAGCTTTAAAAAGTTAGTTTCTGTGCCCTGGACATTTGATATTAAGCAATAGGAGAGTTATACGCTCCCCTATTGCTTAAAAAATACCATTTACGCTATTCCTAAGTCATATTCTTTGTCATATAATGTGCTAAACACATAAAATTGCGAGGAAATATGTCAATTAACGGCGTACCATTTATTACCCTAAATCGTTTCGAAAATGGCTTTCGTGAAGAATTCTTAGCTGGAGTAGAAACTCTATTTGATAACACACAATTTATTGGTGGACCTCAAGTTGCAAAACTTGAAGAAAAACTAAAAGAGAAAACAGAAGCAAAACATGTCGTTGGTTGTGCTAACGGTACAGATGCAATTCAAATTGCATTACGTGGTGTCGGTATTGATAAAGATGATGTTGTTCTAATTCCAGATATGACTTTTTGGGCAACATTTGAAGCTGTTGTTAATGTTAATGCCAAACCTGTTACAGTTGACGTAAGTCGTGAGACACTTCACTGGGATAAAGAAACTTTTAAAGAAGCTGTTGAAAAATTTAAACCAAAGGCTGCTATTCTTGTTCACCTATATGGATGGGGTTGTCCAGACACGATGGAAATAAGAAAAATTGCGGAAGATAACGGAGTTATTCTAATAGAAGACGGTGCTCAGTGCTTTGGAACTAAAGTTCATGGCGAGTCTCTACTAGGAAGCGCAAAAGTTGCAACAACAAGTTTCTATCCTGCAAAGGTCCTGGGAGCTTCAGGTGATGCGGGAGCAATCTTTTCAACAGATGAGCAAATTATTAATACTTGTCGTACTCTAATCAATCATGGTCGTACAAGCCATTACTCACATGGACTTATTGGTTGGAACTCTAGAATTGGTGCTTACGAGTCACTATTTCTAAATATGTCACTTGAGCACATTGATGCAAGACTAGATTCAAGACGAAAAGCAGTTAAATACTATCAAGAAAACTTACAAGGCCTACCTTTAAAAATACAAGAAGTTCCTTCTCACGTTGAAGAGAATGGATATTGTAGTGTGGCCTTAATTGATCCAGATCTTAGAGGACCATTAATTGAATCACTAAAGGCGGCCAATGTCGGTTTTGGAACAATCTATCCAGGTGCAATGAGTAAGCAAGAAGCTGCTCCAAAGTATATGGCCGGATCAATTGATAATGGAAATGCGGACTATATAAGTAAGGCCGTACTAAACCTACCTTGTTACGCTTATATCACGGAAGAAGAATGCGAATATGTTTGCCAAGTAGTAAAGAAACACTTTTCAAATTCATAAAATTATTGATTATAGGGCCTGCTCTCTTTGGACAGGCCTTAGTCTTTTCCAATGGTCGCACTGATCGCATCGATAATCTTGAAAAGCAACGATCAAAAAGGCCTGAGCCAACTAATCAGATAGGTCTGGGCTCAAGTATTTCGACATCTCTATATAAAGTTGGTGATAGTTTCGATATTCCAGTTGTTCCTTCAATCACTTATAATTACAAACGCTTCTCTTTTCGTGGAGTTGCCGCAAGTTTTAAGCTACTTCCTCTAACAAGACTTACTCTAAAGCCAGACTTTAATAAAGTAGAGGCCGAAAAAGGAACTTATAATGAAGGACTAAGAGAGAGAAATCGCTCACTTGATCTAGGTCTAAGTTTCTTACTGCCTTCTAAGTGGTTTATGACAAGATTTTCTTATGAAAGAGATATCAGTGGTCGCTCTGAAGCAAATAAATACAGTGTCTCAGTTTCTAAGGCCTTCCAATTTGAACCTTGGAAAGGTGAAAAGATTAGCCTGCTGCCAGGTATTTCATATTCTCAACACTCTAAGGAATGGAGTCGTTATTATTTTGGAGTTACTGACACTGAAGCAAGGGCAGACCGACCGAAGTATACACCTGAAGATTCTCACCAATGGACATTACGATTGATAGGTAACTACCCTATTACTGAAAAATATGTTTTAAATACATTTTATTCGTATACGGTATTTTCTTCGGCCGTAGAAGATAGCCCCTTAACTAAAAGAGGCTATCGTTCAAGTATATTTTTTGGGTTAAATTATATTTTAGGCAAGTCTACCAGATAGTAAGAAATTACTTTAAGAACTCGTATGCTTTATGAGCAAAAAGAGCATCTGGTAGAATATATAAAGTCCAATCACTAATTTCACCATTAATAATCTTTAAATTATTTGTGTGGTATCTCTTTGCATAATAGCGTGAGAACGGACCAATATATGCTTCATTAAGCTCGTTTACGATTTGCTTAGCACGTTGCTTATAATTTACACCACTAGGCTGTTTAAGAGCTACAACCGAATCAATTGCATCAGCAATAACTTTAGCAGCTGTCGCTATTTGCATAATTTCTGCACCTGTTGTTGAGTAATTATCATAATGAGACTTATTCTCATTTAATAGTGCAAGAGAGTCATAATTTGTTACAACTTTCTTTAAGCGGTGAACTAATGATCTCTTCGTTACATCGCTATTGTAATATAAGCGATCATAAACTGTGATAAAATCTTTTACTGTCTTAACGTTTCCAGCTTTTACATCTTTAACGATTGCATTGGCCTCATTCATAATTAAAAATAGCTCATGCTTATCAACTGTAGATGGGTTAAATACCATTTTAAAATCAAAGTTAATTGTTTTCTTTGTGTAATCAATTCCTACACCAACTTTTCTTCCCTTAAAGTTTTGGTCTTTAACAAGTAGTAAATCCCAGACAGGTCCAGCAAGACGTGGGTTAAGTTGAAGTAAGATATCATTCTTAGTAGTAAATACTTTTAAATAATTATTAAGAGCAAAACCAGCAAGAGTTGCACTTCCGTTTTCTCTACCAACAGGATTTAGCTTTGGCCCTGCAATTTTCAATACAAGCTTCTTTAAGTTTGAACCTATTAGTCCATTCTTAAGATTAACATCCCCTATCATAGCGTTAAGAATAGACCCAAACAGTCCTGGGTTCTTAACCGATCGTCCAATAGACTCAAGTTCAATCTTTAGTAGAGTATTTCCTAGAAAGATTTCATCTGCATTCTTTTCAAGAAGCTCCTTCTTATTCTCATCCAAGGCAACAGCATGCAATTTAATACGTGCTGTAATTGATGAACGATTATTAATAATTTTATAATTCTTAGCATCTCGATTAAAAATACTGTCAAATACTCTACGGCCAAACCAATTCTTCTTCTTTTCAATCTGGTTTAATGCAATCGATAGATAAAGTTGGTTATCTCCTTGTGTTCTTACAGTCAGGTCTTCAAGAATATTAACGCTACCTTCCTCAAGTGTTGCAAGTTGTGCTTTTGCATCTCTAACTTGTGGCGCTATTGAAGCTGTTAAAATCGAATTAACCATTGATTCAAACTCTCTTAATTTAATTTTAAAAGAATAATCAACAGGGCCTTCATTCTTAACATTTCCGCTTGTTCCAACAAAAGTCAGACTATCTTTCTTTTCTTGGCGATTATAAATTGTATTTAAAAATTCCTTACTACGTACTCCATTACCTATCGCTAGATCTAGGTATGTCTTATCCATTAACTTGTCGAATATTGGCTCAATATTCCAAACCTGAATATTGTTTTGAGCATAGAGGATCTTCTCACTCAATATCTTTGGATCAAGGTTAATTTGTAAACGTCCTGTATGACGATCGATACCTAATATATTGTTAAAGAATTCAACAAGATTCTCTTCAGTCATTTCTTCAGGAATCGACGTAAACGGCCCTTGTAGATCAAGTTTTTTAACTTCAATTAGTTTATCAACTGTTTTTACAGAGTTAATAGAAGCAAAGTTATTTTTAAAGCTTTCAAGTTTTCTAATTAGATCTTCTTTAATCTCTTTTGGATCAGTTTTTTGCTCATCACCTTCTTTTGATGCAAGAGGATCACTAATTAAATATGTTTTTAAGATATTTGCAGTTGCAAGTTTTGTGAACTCTTCTAGAAAGTATCCTTTATCTGTCTTAGGTGTTAAATGAACTCGGCCTTGGCTTCCTTCACCTAGTACGGCCTCCTTAATATCAAGCTCTAAGACACCATTATCTCTCATATATACATATAGTGATAATTCAAATGGAACAGAGTCCCCATATGTCTTACTATCAAGTCTTATATCTGGATTATTAAAATCAATTCCTTCACCTTCAAGTCCCATCTCAAAAAGAGAATTTAACTCTAGATTAACTCTCCCTTTTAAAACAACACCTGGTAAGTGTGGTGCTAACACAACATTTAATTCTTTAAACAATGGTTCTTTTTCGATTAATTTAAAATCTCTAAAAAAGTTTGTGAATTGTGATACAGCATTTTGAGAAACACGAGTTTCAACAAATGGCATTGTCTTGGCCTTGCTTCCACCATTTCTATTTTCCATGTCAATAACATGTCTAAGTTTCAAGTCAGCAATGGATACTCTTAAAAACTCTTCAGCTGCGACAAAGAAGTTAATATTTGCTTTTTGTGGCTCATCAATAAAGTACAAGTCGTCTTTAGAAAGGGCCTTGCGAGCTTTTGAGATGAGAGTTGAGCGGATTTCATCAATAATTCTCTCTTCACGCACGTTCCAATTAAAAATACCTGTTGCTTCCATCAAGCGTGAGTGAAGCTTTGTTAATCTCGTTTCAACGTCTTTATTAAAACCATAAGTAATATATTCTTGTTCTCTTAATTTAAGCAATTCATTAGCGGCAACTTTTCCAGCATCACGAATCCCTTTAATATAGCTAATTGATGGATTACCAATTCCGGCCTCCACCATAAAGGCAGCACCTTGAGCTGTTCCCTTCATTTTCTTTGGTCCAATATACCAAATCTGTAGATCTTCTAAGTCACTATAACGAGTGAATCCAGTAATTTTTGTAAAGTTAAAACGCGCACGTATGCGGTTGTCTTTAATCACAATATCTTGATTGTCGAATAATTCACGAATCATTTTTGATAAGTCTTCATCAGAATAATCAGTTGGAGCTTTATGATCTGCTAGAAAATAATTCAATAGGCTTCGGTTTTTTAATAGTGCAGCTGTAACATTAGTTACCATGTGCATACCATTTGTATAATCAACGTCATCAAGGACAAATTTCTTAATTTCTAATTCAATATACTGGCCGCGAACATACGAAGGAAAACCAAGCACTAGAGAGATTGTGTGCTCGTTTAATAATTTATCACCGGCCTTATCTTCCATACTCAAAAGCATCGAATCTGGCATGATTATAGTGGCATCTAAATGAAGAGTGCGATCAATAGGATTTAAATCAATCTTGCTGATCTCTTTAAAGTAAGAATCTTCTGGCTTAACTAGAACATCTTGAAGGTCTTGTCTTAAAAACTTTAAAGGAAACTTTAGTGAAACAAGGGCCTCTTCATTTCCAAATTCCTCATCGGCAGCTTTATAGATAGCCCCGCTGTGTGTACGCTTAGCGTAGACGTGAACTTGTGTCGAAAATATCGACAGTGTCAAAAATATGGCCAACAGAATCCTTGATTTAAGCACTTTATACCTCTCTCATTTGTATGTTGTAGATATAGGTTGCAATCTAAATGCCAATTATTGTCTATAAGAATATTCAAAGCGCACCTTGTTGTAATTTCGACGAAGCTATGGAAAAATTATTGATAATTCAATTAATTACAAAGGATTTACATGAATTTCTCTGCATTTCTTGCGGAAGCCGTCGAGATCGTCTGGGGCCTGCCACTTATTATCTTATTACTTGGTGGTGGGATATATCTCGTTGCCATTTCACGTTTAAAAACATTAGCAGGTTTCTTTCACGCTTTTCGACTCATTTCAGGTAAATTCCATCACAAGAACGACAATGAAAGTAAGGGACAGATCTCTCACTTTAAGGCCTTAACAAATGCCCTCTCCTCTACCGTAGGAATGGGAAATGTTGCAGGTGTTGCAGTTGCAATATCACAAGGTGGACCAGGTGCTATTTTTTGGATGTGGGTTGGGGCCCTAATTGGGATGAATACGAAGTTTTTCGAGTGTACTCTGGCCGTTATGTATCGACGCAATGATCACCACGGAGAAATTCAAGGTGGCCCTATGTATACGATTATCGAAGCGCTACCAAAGTATATGCACTTTCTTGCTTATTTCTTTGCTGGAGCAGGCTTAATAGGTTCATTAGGTGTCTTTAATACAAATCAAATGGCAACATTCATGGCCTCTAATTATAGCATTCCTACACATATCACAGGTATATTGGCGGCCGTTCTTCTTGTCTATATTCTAATGGGTGGTGTTAAAAGAATTGGAGAGGCCACTTCTAAACTAGTGCCGGCAATGTGTACTCTTTATATTGGATGTGCTCTTATTATTATCATTATGAATTTTGGTAACGTTGCCGATGTATTTGCTTTAATTTTCAAAGAAGCATTCGCTGGGCGAGCTGCAGTGGGTGGAGTCTCTGGTCTAGCGGTAATCCATATCTTTAAAACAGGAATCAAACGAGCAACATATTCTAATGAAGCAGGTGTCGGTTCTGCTCCAATGGCCCATGGAAACGCAAAAACAAGTGAACCCGTGGCCGAAGGTCTAGTTGCTATGGTTGGCCCTTTCATTGACACAATTATCGTTTGTACAATGACTTCAATAGTAATTTTAAGTTCACTTTCTCCTGCTGAGCTACAAGAATCAAATGGTGTACTGATTACTCAAATGGCCTTTATGAAAAACTTTGGAATGGCCGGATCGCATCTTCTAGGAATTTCAATTATTCTTTTTGCCTTATCCACTGTCATTGGATCTGCTAACTACTGTGAGAAATGTTGGGACTTCTTATTTGGTGGCGTACCAATAATGGGAGCAAGGCTTACCTTTGCTCTATTCTATGCTTCGACAGTACTACTAGGGGCCGTATCTGCTCCTACAGACATGGTAAATGCAATGGATATCGGATTTGCTTTGATGGCCATACCAAATATGATTGCCACTATTGCACTAGCGCCTAAGGTTAAGCATAAATTTGATGAATATTATGAGAAGTATATTCGAAAGAGTGCAGCTTAGCCCTCTTTCGTATTAATGACTTTTTTCTCAAGTAGATCAATACGCCCCTCGAGTCTTTTAATAAGGTTTAAATAGTGGCGGTGGCAACTTAGATCCTGCATTCCACATGTATTTCGACTTAAACGAGCTTTCTTATGTTGAAGTTTGAGGCTTTTAAGATCGTCATGCTCAACATTAAGAGACAGAATTGCTGCTAATACAAGAAATGCTCCACTTAGGATAAATACTCTATTCATGCCTTACCTCTCTTATTCCTTACTCTCAAACTTATCGGCACACTCACCGAAAGCTTCAACTTTCTTTATTTTTTGCTCCCACTCATTCTTATAAGGAAGCTCTTCACAATCATTAAAGCTGACAAAATTATTCAATATTACTTTTATTTGTCCTTCACATGAGCTAGTTTCAACAACATAAACACGATTTAAGAAACTTAATGCTTCAGTTGATCTCAAGATTTCAACATCATCTTCTTTAAAAGACTTTTCGAGATGATCTTGTATCTCATCTAAACAAATATTTTTATTTCTAGATGGAATTACTTCTTTATCAAACTCAATTTCTTCTATTTCTTGTCCATGAGGATCTGCTGGCATCATTCTTTGAATTTCATCTTGATCTTGTTGTGATAATTCATGATAGCCTCGGATATGATTCCAACCATAGCCCCAAGCATAACCAGTATGAAGATCAGGGCCACCTCCAATATAAACGGCCACTTCCATTGCTCTTCCAAAGATTCCAGAAAAAACTTCTGAAACACATTGATTTAAAGCACTATCTGCATCTTTCTTATCTTGGAGAGTTCCACCATACCAATAAGCAATATCATGCTCAACACAACAATGTTGCCATAGGGTAGGCCTGCCAATCGTTCCATCTGGTGAAACACTAGAGCAGCCATCTGTTTTAAATGGACGTAGGTAATTCTCAATTTTTTTATATGAAACCTTTCCATCAGCAATATTTAGAAAACCATATTCCTGTGCATTGACAGAATGATTGCCAATTATTGCGATAAATATGAGAAAGATAAGATATTTCATATCTATCAATGTAACAAAAAAGGGCCTATTTCTAGGCCCCTATTGTAAAGATTCAAAAGGTGTAAAAAGTTAGAACAGACTATTTATTTTGAAACCATTGAAAGGACTTTAGTTTCAACTGGTTCCACTTCTGGCAGCTTCCACTTAAGACTTAATACATCCTCATGGGGAATGTATATCCTAGTAATGATGTAAAATGCTCCAACAGGTGCGGCCAGCCAGTTAGCACGCTTTTTTGAGTCTGATGGCATTTGATTAGAAAAAGTAATTTCAAATGATCCATCTGGATTCTTCATTAAATCACTTTCACCGCCAAGAGAATAACGTTTTAAGGCATTGTATACAAGAAGCTTAGTCTCAGCATCATAAACTGTTATTGACCAAAAACCATCATTAGGTGGATTTGAATTAAACTTCATACGATACTGCTTACTTCCAACAAGTGTATTACCCTTAGAATCTTTATAACGAATTGGATATATGGCCTCTTTCTCTCCTTGACCTCCCAAATAGGGATGAGCAACCATTGATCTTAATGCATAATCCTGTCCAAAATTATCTAAATCAAATACATAGCTCCAGCCATTTACTATTTTTGTATGTGCGGGATTGTAAATTTGAGCATTAGCGATTTCAACGCCATCTTTTAGAACTTGTTTTAAGATGTCTTGTTGAGCGGGAGTTAGCATCTCTTTTTTAAAGCCTTCAGATGTAATTCCTATCTTTTCTAATTGTTGCATTTGCGCTTTATCAATATCATTTAATACATTATCTAAGAGATATTCATTAAGTTCAGTAAAAAATCTCAATGGATCTTTCTCATCTCCTGGGCGATTTGATAAACCAAATAATTGTACTTTCTTACCATCAGTGTATTCTGCTAATGGAGTTAACTTATATTGATCTTGTATTTCATGGACTTTTTTTAGATCCTGCTCTGTCTTTTTTAATACTTCAGTACGGCCCCAGAGCCAAACTTTTGTTGTTGGTGAACGAACAACTTTAAGGCCTTTTAACTTCTCGCTACTTCGTCCATTCCAATTTGGTGGAACAATAAGAAAATTTTGTGCATCTGTACCAGTAACTCTCGTACCAACATATTGGATAAGGTTATGCCACATATCAAATACATTAATAACATAGTATCGATCTTTCACTGCCGGAACAGATAACACCATCGGAGACTGTGAAAGATCAAGAATAGCACTTGAGTACAAAGTGTCTTGATTAGGTGTTGGCATATCAGCATCTTCTGGGCCAGGAAGTCTTCTTGCATGACCAAACTCTCCAACAGGTGCACGATAACTTGTATCTTTTTCACTTTGAGAAACTTCTGTGTATTGCCTTGAAACTTGCTCCATTCGAACCAATGTCGATCCCCATAAATATGCATTTATACCTAACGCATATGTTTCTTTTAAAAGAGGATCGTCAGCAGGAGCAATTGAAGCAACACCTCTAGAAACACCATCTTTCTGAGTAGCAGAAGCAGGAAGCCTGGTAACTTGTCCCTCTGGAGTATTACTTTGAACAAGATAGGTTACAGAAAAAACCCATGTTAATAACACCGCTACTGCAACAGCAGGATAGCGATACTTTCCATAATTTGATTTCTTTTTATCTGACATAGAATCTTCCTCGACTAACGACTGTATGCATTAATTTTAGAGGATCTATCAAAGACATGTTCTTAAATATCGTGAATAAAGGTAAAGAAACTCTCTTAAGAGTTTAGTTTCAAGTGTCTTCCAAGGCCTACACCTGGATACTCTCTTTTATTAGCACCTGGCTGAGCGTAACCGTTAATAAGGACACGGCGAGGAGAATCGGTTTTATTTAAGCTCGAAGAATGAAAAACATATGGCCCAAAGAATGCGACGTCACCTGCTTTTAGCATCACATCAACGGCCTCATATTTCTCAAGCATCTCATCGATAATACTAGGATCTTCTTTATAATTAAGATGACCTTCTTGATTGGAATTAGGGATAAATTTAAGAGGGCCATTGTCCGCATTCATATCATCAATGGCAAGAAGAGTTTGAACGTAACTTCCACGGCCATCGACATCTTCCCACATATGTGTTCCATAGCGACGGTGTTCACTATCTTGGTGCCATTTGAATTCTACTTTTTGACCAGGTAGTTTAAAGTGGGCCTGATTAATTAATTGAACCATCTCATTAGATTCAAGGATTCTTGATACAATATTCAGTATTCGTTTATCAGCACCTATATCAAGAAGAAATTCATCGTAACCACCACACCAAACAATGCGATTTAGTGCATCTTCATTAAAGACAAATTGAGCTAGCTTTAACATTTGTGTCTCATCAAGAGAGAGACTTGCTTGATATAAATTATCAAAAGACTTTTCAATATTCTTAAGATCTTTGGGATCAAAAAGTCCTTCGACTACACAATAGCCTTGTTGATAAAAATCTTTTACTAATTTATCGTAATCTAATTCCATATAATGACTATAACACAATATTTAACATGCGACGAAGAGGTTCTGCAGCTCCCCAAAGAAGTTGATCACCTGATGTGAAAATATTTAAATATTCATCACCTAGATTCATTTTTCTAACACGTCCGACTGTTGTTTTGAGGGTACCAGACACATAACGTGGATTAAGTTTTTCTCGTGTGGCCTCAGGAGTATTTTCAACAAATTCAGTAAATTCTGAAAAGTTCTTAATCATGTCTTCAATCGTTTTAATGTCGACAGACTTATTCAATTTAATCGTTAATGCCTGTGAATGAGATCTCAGTGCACCAACCCTTACACAAGTACCATCAATAGGTATTGGATTGTCTTTTCTGCCAAGAATTTTATTTGTCTCACTAAAGGCCTTCCACTCTTCACGAGTTTGCCCCTTTTCAACAGCGCTATCAATCCAAGGAATCAAATTAAGTGCCAACGGAACACCAAAACAATCAGCATTAAGTTTTTCGCTTTTAAGTAAATTAGAAATATCTGTATCAAGCTGAAGAATCGGCCCTTCCATTATCGGATTGGCCACATCGCCAATGACCTTCATTTGCGTTAGAAGCTCCTTCATATGACGAGCACCACCACCAGAAGCCGCCTGATATGACATCGATGTCATCCACTCTACTAAGTTTTCTTGAAATAAACTTCCAATCCCCATAAGCATAAGGCTAACGGTACAATTACCACCAATAAAGTTTTTAACTCCATCATTAAGTGCTTTATCAATAATATCTTTATTAACAGGATCTAGGATTATAAGTGAGTCATCATCCATTCGTTTTGCGGAAGCCGCATCAATCCAATACCCTTGCCAGCTCACTTCATCTAGCGCCGGTCTAACCTTCTTTGTATAATCACCACCTTGACATGAGATTATAATATCCATATCAGCAAGTTCATTTACATCATTAGCATCTCTTAAGGTATGTGTTTTATTATAAATTAATGGGCCATTTTGCCCTGCTTGAGAAGTTGAAAAGAAGTATGGATCAATTTTTGCAAAGTCTCCTTCCATTTCCATTCTTTCTAAAAGAACAGATCCGACCATTCCACGCCAACCGATAATTCCAACTTTTTTCATTTTATACCCCTAGGATGTAATTTTAAATTCACACAAATTATAAAAGTATAGACATCAATGTGTCTATCCACTAGAATATTCCTTGTAAGATTACGAAGAGGAGCATTGCTTAGTAACTAGTGGTCAGGGTGCGCAACGAATAAGTCCGTTACGAATCACTACGATGGAAGCATTGCCGAAATAGTTTGGTTTAGCGCAAGCCTTACTATTGGTCACTAAGGGAGAAGCCTTAGGACTGTCGCTTAACAAATTATTAACTTCAAATAAGTTTGCTTTGTTATGTGGAGAGCTTCGAATGCAAATCCTATGTTATACAACTGTTTAAGTCGGTTATATTTCACAATTCTTTTTTGCATTTAAACACACTCCTTCATACAATTACCTTATTTATTTGAATCACATATAGGATTTTAAGTATGGGTAATGAAAATTCAGAAATCATTGTTGCAAAATTTGGCGGCTCATCTATGGCAAACCTAGAGGCCATGACTCGAAGTGCTCAAATCAGTGCTACCAAGAACGCTAATATGGTTATCGTATCGGCCGTTTACGGTGTTACAAATCTCTTAGTAGAAATATCTAAACAGGCACCACTTGGTGAAGGTGAAAAGGTAGAAGCACTAGTTGAAGAAATTGCTGATAAACATAATCAAATACTAATTGATATGAATGCAACAGAAGAACTAAAAGAAGATGTTTCTGAGCTTCTTTCAGAAGTAAATATGATTGCCAATGGAATGCTTCTATTAAGAGAATGTTCAGACCGAGCATACGATTCACTTGTAAGTCTTGGTGAAAGAATGTCTTCATTAATTTTTAGCCAAGTTCTAGCAGGAATCCATCAAAAGAAGAATGTTGAGTTATTTGATATTAGACAAGTTCTTAAAACTGATGATCAATTTACAAAAGCTTCACCTGATCTTGTTGCAACAAAGGAAAAGGCCCAGCAACATCTAGTTAACGCAAAGTATGGAGATGTCGTATATGTCTCTCAAGGTTTTATGGGATCGACCTCTGAAGGCTTAACTACAACACTAGGGCGTGGAGGTTCAGATTACTCCGCTGCACTTGTTGCAGAGGCCATGGGTGCTGACACACTTCAAATCTGGACAGATGTCGCAGGTATCGCCACAACAGATCCGCGTATTGTAAAAGAAGCGAAATTATTAAATGAAATAACATTTTCTGAAGCGGCCGAGCTGGCAACTTTTGGTGCAAAAATACTTCATCCAACGACCTTAACACCTGCATTACGTGCAGGTATTAAGGTCTTTGTTGGATCGAGCTATGAACCTGATGCTCCAGGGACTTGGATTGTTGATAAGACTGATTCAGCACCATTAATAAGAGCAATGGCCTTACGTCGAGAACAAAGCCTTGTGACATTATCAACGCCAAAAATGCTTCATGCACATGGTTTCTTATTTGAGATTTTTAAAATATTTAATGATTTTAAAGTAAGTATTGATTCAATTACAACGTCTGAGATTTCAGTAGCACTTACATTAGACGATAGCGCCCTATTAAATAAGAAGATAATTAGTCGGTTATCGGAGTTATGTAGCGTAAAAGTTGAAACTGACTTAACACTAGTAAGTCTAATCGGAAATGAAATCAACCATACACCAGATATTGCAAAGCGAATTTTTAACTCTGTAGAAGGAATCAACGTTAGAATGATTTGTCTAGGGGCCAGTAAGCATAACTTTTGCTTTTTAGTGGATAAGAATCAAGCGGATTCAGCAATTCAAAAACTACATCAGGAATTCATTCAATGAAATTAGCATTACTAGGGAAAGGAAAAACAGGTTCTAAAGTTATTGAGCTTTGTGAAGAAAATAAAAATGGCGAATATAGTGATATTGAATTAAGTGTTTTTGATTCAAAAAATCCTTTAAAGAAAGATGATCTTAATAGATTTGATATGGTTCTCTCTTTTTTAAATGGGGATACGTTTTTAGAGCATTATTTTGATTTATTAAGCACTTCAGGAATCTGCGTAGTTTGTGGTTCAACTGGATTTGAATGGAAACCAGAAATGCTAGATAAAATAAAGACTGGTGGTGGAACCTGGATAAAGGCCACGAACTTTAGTCTTGGGATGAATCTGGTCAAAGAGATGATTAAGATTGCCTCCAAAGCTAATTCTCTTTTTAATGAAGAACAATTAAGCTTCCACATCAACGATATTCACCATACAAAGAAACTTGATGCTCCTAGTGGTACTGCCCTCTCATGGAAAGAATGGTTAGATCATGACGCCGAGATCAGCTCTGAGCGAACTGGAGATATCGTGGGAATTCATGAATTAACTATTGATACCCCTAACGAAATTGTTACAATTAAACATGAAGCAAAAGATCGAAGAATATTTGCCGCTGGAGCATTGTGGGCAGTAAAGCAAATGCAAACTCTTGGGCCAGGACTCTATGATTTTAGTGAAGTTGCCCTTCAAGTAATGAAAGAAAATGAATAATAACTGGAGATTAAATGAATAATATAAATGAGAAAGACCTTGAATTTTTAAACTCAACTCCCCTATGGACGGCCGTAATTACGCCTTTACATGAAGATCAAACAGTTGATTTGGACTCATTAGAGCGTATTTTAAGAGCTCAAGAAGAAGCCGGAAATGGGATACTAATTCTAGGTTCAACGGGAGAGGCCCTTAATCTAAATTTAGAAGAAAGAAAGAATATCCTAAATTTCACAATCGATCTAGACCTTAAGGTTCCACTTATGTGTGGTGTTGGTGGTATCAATCTAAACGAGACATGTGAATGGGTCTCTTATCTTGATGGCCTTGATATCGATGCTTACCTTCTTGTTACACCTTTATATGCAAAGCCTGGTGATGAGGGACAATACCACTGGTTTAAAACACTAATGGATGTCTCAAATAAGCCGGTTATGCTCTATAATGTTCCATCTCGTGCAGGTATTGGACTGTCTCTGGAGGCAGTTAAAAGACTTAATGGGCACCGTGCATTTTGGGCAATAAAAGAGGCCAGTGGCTCAGTTGAGATGTTTGCCAAATATGTTGAGGCCGCAAATGGTGGACGAGTCTATAGTGGTGACGATGCAATGCTGCCGGCCTTTACGCCTTTAGGTGCAAAGGGATTAGTTTCTGTAGCAGCAAACCCATGGCCAGCTGAGACTAATAAATATGTAAGAGACTGCCTAAATGGTGAATTAAATGAAAGCGATGCTCAAATGTGGATTGAAGCAAGTAACACGATGTTTGTTTGTTCAAATCCTGTGCCGGCAAAGTGGCTCATGAAAGAGCAGGGACAAATTGAGACGGCCGTTCTTAGGCCACCACTATCACTAAAAGATATGACAAAAGAATCAATCGTAAAATCAGCAAATGATAAAATTAAGAATTGGAGAAAATAAAAATGACAGTTGATGAAATACTACTAGGCCTAGAAAGTGGAACACTTAGATCAGCACAAAAAGTTGATGGTAAGTGGCAAGCAAATACAGAAGTTAAGCAAATGATTCTTGAGGTCTTTAAGGCCGGAAAGAATGTTGAACAATCAAAATTTGGTTATGAAGGATTTGTTGATAAACACAATATTCCAGCTCAAAAATTTGATACTGATCGCGGTGTAAGAATCGTTCCAGGTGGCTCAAGTGTTCGCCGAGGAGCTTATGTTTCAAAAGGCGTTATTATCATGCCTCCTGCATACATCAATATTGGAGCTTATGTTGACGAAGGTACAATGGTTGATTCACACGCTCTCGTTGGCTCATGTGCTCAAATTGGAAAGAACGTCCATTTAAGTGCTGGAGTACAAATTGGTGGCGTACTAGAGCCTATTGGACTAGCTCCGGTTATTATTGAAGACGATGCTTTTATTGGAGCAGGTGCTGTTATCGTTGAAGGTATTCAAGTTTTAAAACGCGCTGTAATCGCACCAGGTGTTATCCTTTCAAAAGGTGTACCTATTTATGACTGTGTAAATGAGAGAAGACTTGAACCAGGTGAGCCTATTCCAGAAGGTGCAGTTGTTGTACCGGGAACAAGACCGGTAAACGATAAACTTGCCTGGGCAAAGGATCAGGGCCTTTCAATGAATTGTGCCATGATTATCAAATACCGTGATGAGAAATCAGATGCATCACTAGAACTCGAATCATTTTTAAGATAGATAAATTATAATGTTAGATAAAAATATCACAAAAGAATTAAAGAAGTTAACGAAGAGAATCGACTCTTCGTTTTACTTCTATGATTTAGACAAACTTGAAGATCACTTACGCTACATCGTAGAGAACAAAGATGAGAGCATTAAACTTTACTATGCATGTAAAGCAAATCCCCTATCATCTATCTTAAAGCTCATTAGAAATTTAGGAATTGGAATTGATGTGGCATCAAAGGGTGAATTAACTCAAGTTGTTGCAAGTGGAGTTAAATCTAGCGATATTATCTCAACAGGCCCAAGTAAATCTCGCGGCTATATAAGAACTCTCTTAGAACATGAAATCAATTGCGTTGTGGTTGAAAGTATCTATCAATTAAAATGGCTAAATGAACAGGCCAGTGAGATGGGAATAAAGGCACGCGCTCTATTAAGAGTTCAACTAGAGTGGGATAGCAAGGAAAAATCTGTTCTTGGTGGCGATGACATCACCGCATTTGGCCTAGATGAAAAAGGGTGGAAATCACTAGATCTAAGCGAGTATGAAAATGTGGAAGTGATTGGCTACCACGTCTTCCAATGGGGGAATATTTTAAGTGCATCAAAGCTTGAAGAAATTTGGGATCACACATGTGCTCGAATTAACAAACTAGCTCAAGATATGGGTGTAAGACCTCAAGTTATTGATCTCGGCGGAGGACTTGGTATCCCTTACCAAAACGAAAGTGAGCGAATTGATTTCAAGGATATTAATGCAGCTCTAGTGCGCCTTAAGAAAAAGCATAAACTTGAAAAGATCTGGATGGAGCTTGGCCGCTACGCCGTTGGTGAGTGTGGACTATACCTAAGCCAAGTTATTGATCGCAAAAACGTTAGAGGACAAGAAATTCTCGTACTTGATGGTGGAATAAATCATATTGCAAGGGCCGCACTCACAAATCAGGCCTTTCCCTGCGAAGTTCTTGAAGAATGTGAATCTAAGCAGAATCAAGAATTTCATGTACATGGTCCATTGTGTACATCTCTAGATAAGCTTGGCGTATTTGATCTTCCAAAAGATTGCGATTATGGAAATTGGTTAGTGTTCACCCAATGCGGAGCATACGGTTTTACTGAAAGTATGCCATTTTTCCTATGCCATAACCTACCTGCAGAAGTTGTTAAGTACAAAGGTGATATCATGATCCCACGTACAATTAAAACTAGTGCAGATTGGATTGAGTAAATCCTTAAAGTGTATTTAAAACAGGGGCCCCTGGAATATTTCCTTGTGGTGGAGCAAATTGTCTTAAAGGTGCTGGATTAAGTCTTAGCTGGAATGGTTTCCCACTCGCATCAGTTTCCGTTTCACACTCATCTCCATCACATTTATAGATAGGAATTCTTGCTTCTCCACTGATCTTTAGATCTGGAAAGTTTGATGAAGCTGTCGTTGCAAGTTTGTAATCACCATCAGTTTTACATTCAACGCTTACTGTAAAATTAAATCTTTCTTTAGCCACTTCCATTTCTTCGCCATTTTCAACAGCACCAAGAGTTGTTGTTTTAGCGTCAACTTCCTCACCATCATCATCAACTGATGCTGGAATATTCTTTTGAAGTCGACAGGCCGTAACAGGTTCAACATGTGTTACTTTTATAATATTGTCGCTATATTCAATTTTAATATTGAATTCAGCATCTTCATCTGAATTATTATCAGGGTTTTCATCAACATTTGTTGGCCCTACTGGTTGAATTTCAGGTTCAACGACTGCAACGTTTTCATTATTAGATGTTGTCGTATTCACACTGATAGCAGGTGCGGCCACAACTGTTGCCCTAATATTATCTTCAAGTCCTCTGTTTCTAGTAGTTGAAGTTTGAGGAGTGTTTCGATTTCTTGAAAGGCCAACACTTCCATTAGTAGCGCTATTATCTGATTGTCTTAGTGCATCTGTACCATCTTCAAACATATCAAGTTGTCGTGGCGGGTTATTCGTATTTGTGGAAGCAGAAGTTGCATTATCACTCTGCTTAACAGCATCATCTACATTATCGAATAATCCAATTTGTTCAGTAGGAGATGGCCGAGGGTTTGTATTGCGAACACTATCTGTAGCAGCAACAGTTGCGCTTCTTCTATCGTTATCCATTATTTCTTCAATAGCGGCCCTTCTTGATTGAGATTTACCACTTGGTCCACGAGCAATTTCATCGGCCGTTAAAGAAGATTGTGATCTATTTCTAATAACATCTAATGCACTATCATATGCTTGTGGAGAAATGCGGTTGCCGGCCGCTCCATTAAATCTTACGCTAGGATTAATTAAGTCTGCTCTAAAAAGAGCTCCGGCCGCTTCATAATCGCTTAGGCGAACACCATTTTGAATCTTGTTATCAACACGAGCATAAAATGCATTTAGCTCTCGTTGTGTCATATTATCAATATCACTTAAAACAGAATCCAATCTTGCTCGATCTTGAACAGGCCTTGCCATTGTCGGTTGTGTTTCATCTAATCGTTCGATAATACTCTTATCTGGTTTATTAAATTGGTACGCCCTTTGTATTCTTGCATTATCTTTGGCCGCTCCAGGTGTACTTTGATGACGGACAATTGAACTGTCAATATCATCGCCAAACTTAAGAACAATATCACCGTTTAAGTTTGGACTTAAGCCTTTTTCTTCTAATAATTTATAATGCTCAGGATGTGATGACTTACTAATCATAATACCTGATCCATCAGCAGTATAACGGACATCCTTAACGGCCATCATATCCATTGGAAAATCATCAGTGAAATGAAAGTCAATATTTGGATTAACAACATCATCACGTGATACCATTGTTCTAAAGTCGTCGACACCATTGAAATTTTCACTTATTGGCCTAGAGCTAGATGTAATAGAAGTGTTAGACGATTGTCTTGAGAGACGATTATCAGCTTCCATTGTAACGTTACCATGCTCATCAAATAATGAACCTTGCTCTGGTGCTTTTGTTTGTACACCACCATTATCAGCTTGTGCAGTAACCTTACCATTCTCATCAAAAAGACGACCTTGTTCTGGTTCTTTTGCTTGTACTCCACCATTATCGGCCTGTGCTGTTGCCTTACCATTCTCATCAAATAACTCCCCCTGCTTAGGAGAATCATCTGCATTTCGTGAAGCGCTTGCAGTGCTATCAGTTGCATCACTTGCTTTTGAGGCTTGAGAAGAAACGCTAGAGGCACCATCAAAGTAATTAGCTCCTCGTCTTAGTGCATCTGAAGAAGTGGCCAGTGCAGTTGAAGCTCGTCTTTTTGTCGCAAAATCAAGAGTTTTACCAAGGTAGCCATTAAAGGCCGTTGGAATATTATCAAGTTGATTTGCCACACCTCTCATTGTCATAGCAGTAAGTTTATCAGCGGCCCAACCATATGCTTGAACAGCTTGTGCTACTTTTTTACCACCATACATCGCAGTTTTACCTGTTAATTTAGCGGCCATAGAGAAGGCTTTTACTAATTTATTTTTTTGTAGATTAACTACGCGCGGGCCTATTTTAACTGCGAATCCCTTACCTGTTTGAACGATTTTGGCCCCGGCAACACCAGCAATCTTAATCGCCTTACCCATTGGAGAAAATAAACGTGACTTTGATACGGCCCTTGCTCCGACCATAATACCTTTACCTGCAACTTTTGCAGCATTGATCGTACCAGCAGTTAATAAACCTATTAGGACTTCGCCGCCTACAACGCCGACAATACCACATGCCATATTCAATTTTTGGCCACAAGTTGCACATTCAAAACTTGTCACTGGTTCGACGCAAGTATCTTCACCATTTGCATCTTTTTCAAATTTTGCACATGCAAAATTATCATAAATACTTTCAGTAATATAATTTCCAATACCAGTCATTAAATTGGCAAAACCATCTTTTAATGTATTCACTGGATCATCTAAGAGCTTATCAACAAATGATTCTTCAGCAGAAGAAAGTAAGTGGAGCTTGTCTGAAGCTGCATCTTCAGCTTCCTCAGACCCACTAAAGAAATTTCCTATCTTATTGCCAATCCAACTGAAACCACCAGCAGCGACATCCCAAAAGAATTCCGCTGTACCTATTAAGTTTTTAACAAGGCCATTCCATGCAGTAGAAAGGCAGTTTGTATCAGTAGACTTTGGACATTCCATTCCAAGCTTTTCAGTTATAACGTCGCCAAGACCAAATGAAACTGTACTTGCAGCGTTACAAATTAGATCGTTTACACATTCTGAAGTTGGTTGTGACTTACCCTTACACTCATAAATCTCTTCTAAAACTAGATCCATATCTCTTGCAAGAGTTAGCTGATCCATCACGTTCCAGTCTTGAGTAGCACAAGCATAAAACTCTTCTGCCTCTAAACCTTGAGCGCCATCTTTAATTGATGCGACTTCAAGTGCTAGAAAATCAGGACAATTTATCGCTTTTTCATCGTCACCCAATTTACGCTCAGATGAACTCTCAATACTTTCAACAATACTAGATGGTAGTGCAACAGCATCAGAGCGCCAACGGCCAGATGCATCTGTACAGAGAGACTTAGCGGAAGCTAAGTATAATTGAGTGATTTCAACAACGACTTCATCTGGCACTGAGTTTTCAGCTTGTAGTGATAATTGCGCAAATGAATATGAATTAACAATTAAAGTAAGTTGTAATAATAAACTAGTGAATATTGTTTTAACTGAGTTTCTAATCAAGACTCTCCTCCACGTCTACACGATAGACTTTGAAGGACACTATTAATTATTTGACGATCTGATTTTTCATCAGTCATATTCATTAAATATTTTATGTGGAATACTTCTCCACTACAATTGGCATAAATACTCTTTTCTTCAAAATGTTTTTTAGAAACAATGTATTGATGACCGACAGAAAATGAGCTTATTTTAGGTATAGAATTCTCACGAAATTTTAAAAACTTTACGCTTTCACCTTCATATTTCTCAACCCAACTCAGTCTTCCTTTCTTATAATCGTTAACTTGAGATTTAATCATCTGGCGATCAAGACTTTTGCTTTTAATTTTAGTTGGTGTAAATGAAATGATACTTCGATGGCCACTTGCATGCTTCTTTGACATTAGAACATATGGGAAGCCTAAGATATTTTCTTCAAAACGCCAGTCCTTAGGAACATCTCCTGTAATGACGGCCTTCTTTGTTTTATTTTTAACGACAAAATTACTTGCAAACGCACTACTTGCCGTTAAATACACAACAGTACAAAAAACAAGATGAATGACGCTTTTAAGGCAAGGCTTTCTCATAGTAGTTTTATCGGTAATTTCTTCTTAATACTTAATAAATATTACTGAAGATATTAATATTATTAGTATGTTATAATAGTACTAAATTTTAGGAAATCCCCTCTTCTGTATTCAATAACTTATACTAATTAGGGTGTGAAAACAGCGGCTTAAATAATTGGCTATGAGTAAAAAGGAAAGATGATGTTAACGAAAAGATCTCAAATTATTGATGAAACCAATCAAGGGCAATACGCACTCAATATCTATGAATTAACACCAGAAAAAATTAATGAAAATGCACCGATAGTCTATATACAAGCAAATGTTCACGGCGCAGAACTTCAAGGGAATATGGCCATATTAAAACTTTTAAATCTCTTAGAAGACAAAAAGATTAATAGTAAGATCACCCTAATTCCAAATGCTAATCCTTATGCAACTTCTGTAAAAATGGGAACCTACACTTATGGACGATTCAACCCTATTACCGGTGATAATTGGAATCGCATGTATTTGGACTTCTTCTCACAGTCACAAGGACAAGGCCTTATAAGTGATGATGAAATCAAGGAGTGCAAATCAAAACAAGATTATAAAATTCTTATAAAAAATAAAGTTAATGAGTATCGTCGCTATCACCAAGAGTATGGAATAAATGAGAATAAGAATCTCTTTATCACTCTCCAGGAACTTGCCAGTGATGCCGACATTGTCCTAGATCTTCACACGGCCGGTGTTGGATGTCGTTATGTCTATGGCCCAGATTACTTGAAAGAACAAATGAAAGAATTAAACTTTCCATTTAACCTAGTTATTCCTCCAGAATTTGGTGGGGCCATGGATGAGGCAACTTTTTATCCATGGGTAAAATTTCATGAAATTCATAAGAGTGAAAATACATTTGAATCCTACACTCTCGAATTAGGAAGTGAAGAGATCATCGATTCTAAAGCAGGCAAGGCCGATGCGATCAATATATTTAACTACCTAGTTAAAAAAGGTGTCATCGAAGATAAAGAAATAGAATGTCCAAAAAATGAAGCAACATTTTGCTTACTTAAAGACTACAAATCATTCTTTGCACCAAAGTCAGGTTTTGTGGAATACCATAAGTCACCTGGTGAATTCTTTAAAAAAGGTGAAAAGATTATGAGTCTATACCACTTTGATAAGATGGAGAGGCCAGAAGAGGTCATAACCCCTATTTTGGCCCCAGTTGATGGCATCGTCATAAATCATGCCCCAAGTTCAAATGTGAAAAGGGGCATGAATATATTAGAGGCCTTTACAAATTTTACTTCTTAAAGCTAAGCTTAAAGTCTGAAGCCTTACTACCTTCTGGCAGAACAATAAAGTAGCTTCCGTCAGGATTAATACGATACTCTGTTGAGAAATCTTCATTTTCAACTTTTATCGTTGTTGCATTCTTATTAATTCCTCTTACCATTGGGCCATCAAGACGATCTAGGAGAAGCTGCCAACCCAAACGATTATGGGCAACTGTTGGATCTCTTTTATCATAAGATGGTTGAAAGCCATCAGAGCGAGGACTAACCTCAATAACATAAGGGATGACTTGCTCTTCTTCATACATCCAATCAATATCTGATCCATCTACTGAATACAGCGTTTCCCAAGCAGTCCCTGGAGTATAATTTAAAACACGTCCAAGCTCCTTTCCAATTCCCTCTACAACCTCACGATTAAGAGTTCTTTGGCCACGGCAACCATATGGGTAAATAACAAGTTCTGAATAGGCGTGATAAGAAATATTAAATACTGGTTTTATCTGTGAGACAAAGTTCATAAGAACATTAGTTTCAGGCTCACTTGCGGCTTCACTTCCGCGATATGTTTGTGAGAATTTCCATCCACTTGAACCACGACAAGCATTCCAATTAGTTGGATAGTTTCGGTTGATATCTACACCGTAGCCACCTCTCGCATTCTTGCGCCACATATTCTCACCTTCCCATACTTTGATATTTCCATCAATATTCACAATAGGAAGAACATAAATCTCATTCGAATCTACCCAATGAGTAATCTTTTGATCTTTATTATACTTCGTTAAAAGCTCTTTAATAATGTCTGTCGTTACTTCTGCTGTCATAATCTCACGTGAGTGGTGCATACCATTAAATAAAACAGAAGGCTCACTAACCTCATCTTCATCTACATTATCTGAGATCTTCATTGCATAAATCGAGCGTCCTTCTAGAGTCTCTCCAATCTTGATTTTCTTTGCAATTGCGGGGTATTTTTCAGCATACTCAGTCATAAGCGCTTCAACTTCTACAGAGTTTAAATAGCGCTCATCAATAGAGCTTGTAAGAAGATCATTTCGAGATTCGTTGATTTTGAAATTATATTTTTTAAATTCAATGAATTCGTCTTTCGTTAGGGCCACATCAATTAGCTCATTTTTAATATCCACACCAAGAACATCAAAACCATTTTCTTGCAGGCTTTTAAGAGTTTTAGCGTAATTTGATTTAGCGTTGATGGTAAGTACTTTTGATGCTTTTGTAGAACTGCTATGGGCATAGCTAGTCACTTGAGACAGCATCCATGCTGCCAAGATTAACTTCTTCATTATAACTCCTCATGTGTTAATTATATAATTATCCGCCATGAGGAGATTTTGCACAAATAGTGTTATTAAATGTTAGAACGGCTTTGAAGAGCGTGTATTCTCTTTTCTAATGTAGGGTGAGAACTAAAAATCTCGGCCATTGTTGTGCCACTAGAGATTTTAAAAGCACTCATATTAGGGTTGCTATTATCAACCATTTTAGTACTTTGTTGCAGCTTTCTAAGAGCAGCAATCATTTTCTCACGTCCAGCAAGGCGCGCACTTCCTGCATCGGCCCTATATTCGCGAAAGCGTGAAAACCACATTGTTATTGGTATTGCCAGTAGTCCAAAGACAATATCTAAAACAACAACGAGCATTGTTTGAGCAAAGTAGCCAAGACCAGGTCCTTCATCGTCTTCAGAACGCATAGCATTTGAGATTGCCATGGCAGCTAAACGAGATAAAATCATAACAAAGGCGTTTACCACACCTTGTACAAGTGCCATTGTTACCATGTCACCATTGGCAATATGGGCAACTTCATGTCCAATTACACCCTCTGCTTCATCACGACTCATGGTATGAATAAGTCCAGCAGAGACTGCTACCATGGAATTATTTCGACTTGGCCCTGTAGCAAATGCATTAACTTCATTTGAGTTGTAAATATAGACTTCTGGCTTCTTAATTCCACTTAATTTAGCGTAATTTGATACAGATTGAGCAACCCATCCGTAATTAGGATCGTTTTCACTAATTTCAGTCATTGGATACATTCTTTTTGCCATAAACTTTGACATGGCCAAAGAAATAAATGATCCAGCAAATCCCCATACAGAACAGAAGATGATAAGCATTTCAAAGCTATATCCACCTTGATTCATATGCATTGGAATCCCTAATAGACTAAGGATAATTCCAACTGTTGCGACAACTAAGATATTAGTGAGAATAAAGAGTCCGACTCTTAACATTGTATTTTACTCCATTAAAAAATAATAATATCGACATAATTATGCCTGAAAGCTCTATGCGGTCAATAACAACCGTATTGCTTGACAAAAAATTTACAAAAATTCTCCTGGCCCAATAAAAAATACTAAAGAATTAAGGGATTTAGCCGAAGTTAATTAATGAAGTTATAAAACTTCTCAATATTGAGTCAATAAGTCGGGTTAAATGTTTAATAACAAGGTCCTCACAAAGAATGAGATTATCTGGAACGCAATCATATTTGTTGCTGTAATCTTTACTGCTATTGAGGCACCTTTTTCGTTCATTTTTCAAACCAAGATTCAAAAGTGGCAATTAGTAAGTGATCTTATTATTTCAGGACTTTTTGTAGGTGATCTGATTTTTCGTTTTCAAAAGAAACGTGAACAAAATATGAAGTTCACATCTAAAGGCCATCGCTTAAAGTGGATGACACTTATGAGCGTCGATTTAATTGCCTCGATTCCTTATGATATCTTAAGTTACGCACTAGGCTTTCACGCTTTTACTTACTTTAGATTATTTCGCTTAGTACGAGTTGTAAGATTATTTGAAATAGTCTCACATCTTGCCTTTGTGCCTAAGGCCATTAAATTTACGGCCATTTTAACTGTCTTCTCTGTTGCAGTTCACTGGATTAGCTTATGCTGGATTATGATTGCTCCAATAGATCAGGCGCAAGTCATTGACCGAACTTCACATTATATTACGGCCATGTATTGGACGGTAACTACTCTTACAACAATTGGTTATGGAGATATTACTCCTACGACAAATCAAGGTCGCCTCTTTACGATGGTGATCATGATCTTAGGAGTTGGTGTTTATGGTTTTGTCATTGGTACTGTAACAAAAATGGTTCAAGATGGTGAGCGCTACAAGCAACAAAACCGTGAGAAGATGCATGATCTAGCAAGTTTTATGAAGCATTATAATGTTCCAGAGAGACTTCAACAAAATGTTTTCAGTTACTACAATCACCTTGTAACAAAGAGACTTACAGAAAACGATAATAAAATTATTAATGAATTACCTCAGGCCCTTCAAAGTGAGCTTTCAGTTTACATGAATATGAAGTTAATTCGAAATCTGCCATTCTTTAAGAATTTAACTTCAAGCTGCCTTAAAGAGGTTGCTGGTGCCCTTGAGCAAAAATACTACGGACCTGGGCAAACTATTATCAATATCGGTGAGACAGGAAGTGAGATGTATATCATTGGCCATGGTAGTGTTGAAGTAATTCTAAGCGATGGAAACGTTGTAGCAACTCTTCACGAAGGTCAAATCTTTGGTGAAAGTGCTCTCCTACACGACACTAAGAGAAATGCTAATGTTCGCGCTCTTGGATATTGTGAATTATACCGACTCGACAAAGAACAATTTGATGAAATCACAACACGTCATGATGAATTAATTGATCGAATCTCATCTCTAACCTCTCGTCGCTCAGGTGATCGCTCAGAGCGTCATTCTTCAAGCGTGAAACGCATTCAGCAAAAGCTTAAAGAACAAGAAGAAGCTGCGTAATAAAGATAATCTATTGCCTCATTAGAATGAATTACCTTCCTTTAAACATGTTCATTTGTTAGAATATTCTCACTTTTGGAGGATATACTATGTTAGATAATCAAATCGCAAAAGAAGTTATTGACTATGCAATGTTGCGTGGTGCTGACTTCGCAGAGATCTTTATTGATCGCCAAACTTTTGAATCAATCTCAATTAAGAGCTCAAAAGTCGACAATATTGAAAATGGAATTAATTTTGGTATCGGAATTCGTCTCTTCTATGGAACGAAAGTACTTTATGGATATACTAATTCGAAAAAGAAAGAAGATCTTTTAGATATTGTTTCTTCTCTTAGTGCAAAAGACTTAAGAGATCCAATTACGACTGCGACAAATTTTAATTTTGAAAAAATTAATCAAGCACACTTCGTGCAAACAGGTCTAAAAAATAATATCTCACTTGATCAGAAAATACCTCTACTTATGGCCATTGATGAAATGACTCGTAAGCAGACTGATAAAATCACGCAAGTTCCAATTGGAACAACTCAAAGAATGCAAGAAATTGAAATTTTCAATTCTGAAGGTTTACACATTACAGATGAGAGAAATTATATTCGCCTAAGAGCATCTTGTATTGCAAGTGATGGAACGATTCAAGATAGCGCAGGATACTCTCCAGGGGCAATGCTTGGTTGGGAATTCATTCTTGGACAAGACCCAAAGTATATTTCTGAAAAAATGGCAAAGGAAGTTCTAACAAAGCTTAAGGCCAAGCCATGTCCAGCTGGAAAAATGCCAGTTGTAATTGATAACGGATTTGGTGGAGTAATCTTTCACGAAGCTTGTGGTCACCTATTAGAAACAACGTCTGTTGCCAAGAAAGCATCAGTATTCTGGGATAAGAAAGGCGAACAAATTGCTTCTAGTGTCGTTAGTGCTGTTGATGATGGAACAAACCAGAACTATTGGGGATCGATTAATATCGACGACGAAGGTATGGCCACTCAGAAAACACAACTAATTAAAGATGGAATCCTTACAAACTTTATGGCCGATAGAATGGGCGCTCAAAAAACAGGTCACCCAAGAACTGGTAGTGCAAGACGTGAGTCTTATAAATATGCTCCTACTTCACGTATGAGAAATACTTATATTGAAGCAGGAAATGATAAGTTTGAAGATATGATCTCTTCAATTGATCACGGAATTTACTGCGCTCAAATGGGCGGTGGATCAGTTAGTCCAGGAACAGGAGAGTTTAACTTTTCGGTAATTGAAGGATATGAAATCAAGAATGGAAAGATTGGAGATGCTGTAAAAGGCGCAACTCTAATTGGAACAGGACCTGATACCCTAACAAAGGTTTCCATGGTTGCTGATAACCTCGATTTTGCCGCTGGTGTATGTGGTTCAATTTCAGGTGGTGTTAATACGACCGTAGGTCAGCCAGCACTTAAAGTTGACGAGATCCTAGTTGGTGGAGGTAAGTAAATGAGCACGAAGACAAAACAACAAACACAAAAAGAAATAATTAATAAAACCCTTAATATGGCAAAAGACATGGGATTAAATGACGTTGACGTTATTATCTCAGGCTCTGAGTCTTTCTCACTAAAAGCAGACAGTGGTGAATTAAGTGAGTACAAGAAGGCCAATACAGGTGCCCTTGGTGTACGTGTTATTAAGGATCAAAAGGTAGGTCTAAGCTTCACTGAAGATCTAGGTGATGATGCAATTAAGACTATTCTTGAAAATGCAGCACAAAATTCGAAATTTTCAAAAGTTGATGAATACCAATTAATAGAAGAAGGTACACAAGTTGATGATATTAACCCTGTGGCAAATATTGAGTACTCACCTGATGCTAATGAGATGATTGAAAAAGCACTTTTTTTAGAAGAAGAAGTTAGAAAGCGTGATAGCAATTGTGAGTCTGCACCTTATAATGGAATGGCCGAAGGTATTTCAAATTTTGCCATTGGAAACTCAAAAGGTGTTCTTTGTACACATCAGTCAAAATCATATACTGCATACACATCTGCTCTTGTAAAAAAGGGTGATAAGAATGCTATGCACTACCTATTTGACTCAAAAAGAGACTTTAGAGAACTAGATTACGATAAAGTAATTAACGGATCTCTTGAAGTGGCCAATAACTTCATCGATGCATCTCAAATCAAAACTGGTGATTATGATGTTACATTTGAAGTTGATCTCTTTGATAATATCATTTCAAGTTTCATGCTACTTTTTAGTGCGAAGGCAGCAATTGATAAATCAAATCCATGGCGTGAGAAACTAGGAGAAATGGTAGCTGATTCAAGACTAACTTTTAAAGATGATCCTTTCTTTAAGGCAGGCCACAGTGTTTGTCCATTTGATGGTGAAGGAAAGAAGAAACAAACCAATACCCTACTAGAAAATGGAAAACTTGTGCAATTTCTTCACAATAGCGCTACAGCAAGAGAGCTTGGACTAGAAAATAACTTCTGTGCAACTCGTGGAGCAAAGAGTCCTCTTAGTGCCACGACATCAAATTTTCTAATTGAAGCAGGAACAAATACACAAGATGAGTTCAACTCACGTCGATATGTGGAAATTCTAACGGCACAAGGGCTTCACAGTGGTATCAAACCAATCTCTGGTGAGTTTTCACTGGGAGTAAGTGGACGTATTTGGAATAACGGTGAAATAGAAACTTACTTTAAGGATGTAACTGTAAGTGGAAACTTCTTTAAGATGCTAAGTGAAATTGATCTTATAAGTGATAAAGTTGAAGCATCAAGTGATCACTCACTTTTCACTCCTAAAATTCTATTTAGTAATTTAATGATTGCAGGATCATAACTAGGTGCCATGCACCTTTTGTTGCGCAAATGCGAAACAAAAGGTGCATGGCACCCTGTTTTTATTCTAATACCTTTGGAAAAACATATAATTGATAGCGTTGCGAGATGATTTGGAATAAAGAGACACCATCTCTTTCCCACTCTTTATCTTGCTTAGAAAGCTGTGCCCTGCGACTATCTTTTTCTTTTAGATTTCTAAGATGATCTTTTAATTGTCCTGCCGTCATTTTAGAGTTACCAATCGTAACAACAGCGTCATCATCCATTTCAAAAAGGCCTTCAGTATCTTCTAAGTTACTAAAGTCTATTAAGCTATCCTCGTTTAGTGCATTTGAACCCACTTTAGTATTAGAAGAAGTGCCAACACCACCCTTACGAGACTTACCATTCTTTAAAGCATCCGGATTTATTGCTTCTTGAGAATATCCTTCTTGTTCGCCATTTGACGATGTATCTTCACTTTGCATTCCTAAGCGTGATCCTCTAGAGCGCTGACTGCTGCCGCTACCAAATGTTCCATCTCTAAATGAATCAGAAAGAGAAGATAAAATACCATCATGCTCGGAACGTCTTTCATCTGCTAATTTTTGTAAATTATCAAATTCAGAAGATTTCCCTCGCTTCTTTAGGGCATCTCTCATTAAACCTAGATCCTTACGACGACGATCGTTATTAGAGATCTGTCTTGAAACTCCTCTACTTAGATCTGAAATGGCCTTATTGCTTGAGCCCTTACCTGCTTCGAGACGGCCACGAATAGAAGAGTTGGCCCCCTTCTTATTAGTCATAGCATCTTTGAAATTATTTGTGGCGGTACTAAAACCTGAAAGCCAATTGGTAAACTCACCAAATCCATTATTAAGCTGTATCTGGTCCCATGGCTGCTGAGTTTGCTTTCTATCAAGTTTTGTATTATCAGTAAGACCTTCTTTAACAGTATACCAATAATTATGCATTTTAAGTGCGTATGCAGCTGTGGACGAGAGATTAGCAAGGGTTTGTCCCATGTAATTATTCATCTTAGCTATAAGAAGCTCAAAATACGGAATGAGTCCTGGTGTGATATAATAATCAAGCTTTGTTACCTTAGGAGCATAGAAGTGATAACGATAAGCATATTGAGCAAATTCCTGTGCCATACGCTTACGATCCGTATTTTCACTCTCAAAGCCATTATCTTCAGATATTAAAGTTGATAAGAAATATCCCTTTGCATGATCTCGATAATAATTTGTGACCTTATCATCAAGCGGAAAATAATTTAATGTCTTTTCTTTTTGAGCATTAAAACGTATCGGACTTGTGGAGCGATAACTCGTATTATAATTTGAACTCATATCAGGCAAGAAAGGATCAATTATCCTAAGTGCTACTCCACCTTCTCGTTTGACGTATGTATTTCTGGAGCAAACACCTACGGCCATCTCTTGATTACAGACATCATTTTTTCGCGACAAGAATTTCATACATTTAATTTTATATTTTTTACCAACTGTTACACGTGCAATTTTCCACTTACTTTTACGACGTGGGCCACAAATATTTTCAGGACCTCTTTCAGGATCAAGATCCATATCAGCATCACTTAAAATTCCCATCACTCCTGTCATTGATACATTTACGATACGGTTAAATAATGAATTCTTATGAAGGCCTAAAAACTTCATCAATTCCATGATCCAACAAACAGGATAAAGACATTTTCGAGATAAAGTATATTTTTGACCATTATATTTAATGTAATTCCAATTATATTCTTTTAACCATTGCACAGTATATTCAAAGAGAGCTGTACCATGTGATAGATTTTGTAGACTTGCATCTTCAATGGCCTTAATTTTCATAAGGGCCATATCTCTTAAGAATAAAGTGAAATCCTCACCGTGTCCCTTTGCTGTCTCTTTCCTTATCGCTTCAAAAGAAACTTTTCCTTGTGAGACAAATTCATCATAGCGAGAAGTCTTATCACACTCACCACTTCCAATACATGCCGTTACTTTATCAAGAGTTTGTACAAAATAATCATTTTCTCTTTTGGCAACATTATAGCCTTCATTTTTAACAATTTTTGTCCCAACAGAGTTTTCAACAATACTCTCGCTACCACCGGCCTCTTCCACGGACTCGACTTCTTTTTTGTGAACTGTATCAAGATAATCTTTAGAACCTACTTGGTTACAATTTTCTTCATTTTCATCACACACCGTTTTTTCACTATTAATGACATATGAATCATACATCCCAAGCCCATTACAATTAGCAATGTAATTGGCCTCAACATCAGGTTGTAACCAATCCGTAGGACTCATTGGACCGACTGTATCAACACAGCGACACATCATCTCAAGAGATCTTTTCTTTAGCGTGGAATAAAGTTTATAAAGCGAATGCTTATATTTTACGGCCTCAAACCTAACAACATCTCTAATATTATAACGTCCATTTCTATCCTTAGGGTTATTACCATCAAAACCAGCAAGATATTTAGGATCTTTTCTCATATAATAATTAATAATGTTATTTTGAGCATCAGCAGTAATCTTTCCATTATAGAATAAATGAAGAAAGATCTTTTCTTCTTTATCAGGAAGATTATTTAGATAGTTTTGAATTTCTTTTAAAGCTGCCTCACCCACGCTTTGATCAAATTCATCCCAAAGAGGTTTTCCTTTACCAACCATCGATGGATCAAAGAGATCAAGATTATATCCTCGCATTGAGTTTACTTGTACATTCCAATTATATTCGATGTTACTGGTACCAGTTAAGTTTCCTCTAGCTGCTTCAGCAGTATTATATTGGGATTTAATATGAAAGAAATCTCCTTCATCTTTACCACCAGTTGTATAATCCATAGCAAACATCATCATCATCATTTCAAAATAACTATCTGACTGCTTTGATAGAAAATCACCGAAGAGATTTACACGACATGACTTCATATCTGAGATTGATATATCTTTAAATAAGGGAGAGCTGTCATCCATGCCTGAATATAATTTATAATCAGGATCTGTTGAATCACCACCTCTTAACATTGAGATATAATCAGCTTCAATTACGCCATCATTAATATTAACTTTAATATTATTTACACAATTATCAATCCTAGATTTTCTTCTCGAGGTATTAGGGTCACCAAGTTGCGTATTCTTATCAATACAGCTATTTAAAGCACTTATATAAGGTGCTTGAAACGATTCAAAGGCACTCTCACTATGTTGAGGGTGTTTTGGATTAGTCTTAGTTTGGTTTCTAAAGTCATCTAAGATCTTAGTTGCCTCAGCTTTTTTGCGAGCAACTGCACTTTGGTGATTGGCCTCAATTGTAATTTTATCTGATAATTCCTTAAAACATTCCTGTCTTGGGTATTCATAAGAAAAACCACTATCGCGATCTCTTATTTTAACTGGCTTAGAATCACAATTACTAATTTGTGACTCTAATTGATTCATATAAGTATTAATTTTCGAATTGTTAACACCATTGTCAGTTAATAGCTTTTTCATATTTGCTTTTGCACTAACAACTGATGTTTTTAATTGTTCACTTCTTTCAACTTCAGCAGCTTCTACACTTGGAATTAATAACTCCATTAAGAAAGCAGGAATTGCTGAAAAAGACGGAATAATTGGAGCACAAACTCCGTTTGAGTTTTTAAATAAAGACTCACAACATTCTTGATTCTTTCCTGGTCGACTTCCAATACCAATACATGAAGAGCATTTATAATTTGCTTCACACGTTTTTGTTTCTTTATTACAACTATTAGAGCAGCATTCAGAGTCACGACGACAGCTCTCTTTATAAGTTTGGCAAGTATTGATATCAGTAACCCTTAGCATTCTCTTGCATGAGCCCTCTAGACAATAATCTGAAAAAATCGAACAGTGTTGATTCTTATTCTTAGGGACAAGACACTTTTCATAAGGACGCTGCGACTGATCTTTCACATCTAACTTAATTGGGAAATCGCATACCAATTTACCACTACATTGATTAGTGGCCGAGTAACAAGCATCCCCAGCATTAAGATACTTCTTTTCAGAATACATATACTCAGAAAGTTTGTGTGCTCTTTTGTTCTCAGGTTCTTTTTCTAATTTAGAATAAATAAGATTTTGAAATTCAGTACTTGATTCAGGTAGTCCTTGCTTAATATATTCAATAACTGCTTTTTTATCTAGCTTCTTTGATGAACCTAGTAATTGCTTAATCTTAGGGATTTCACTTTTTTGAATTGATTTAAAATTATTTCCATAGACACTGACTTGTGAAACAAGAATGAGGCTAAGAAGTATAGTAAAAATATTATTGAATTTTGAGCGAAGCATAAGTTTCCTCTAGTGGCCTCTCATTAATTTTTATTAAGAGGCATCATTATTTCATATACTTATTTTATCGGAAGAATGAGTTCATTACTCAAGTGTATTGTAGGATATTGAAATTAGGTAAGATTTTCGAGATTTTAATAGCTTATGTGTGCCAACTTAATGACACACATAAGCATATAATCAATAACTTAGAAAGGTATTAAACTTTTTTGATGGCCTCATCAATCATGGCCTTGCGAGTTGCTGCATCTTTCCAGCGATCCTGTGCATCAGGGGCCAATTTATGAATTGGATCAAAATAAGTGAAAACTTTATCTGGTTTAACGTATGGTGCACGCCAAACAGAGATACCATTTTCTTGATCGTAGTATTCATAAGAAGCAACGTGACGCTTTCCACCACCACCAGGTAGGTCACAGACAAAAGTTGGAGTATTAAATCCAGCTGTTGTACCACGAACTGCTTTTTCCAATTCTTCACCTTCGCCAAGAGTTGTTCTGAAGTGTTCACATCCTGGCACCATATCGTGCATATAAACATAGTATGGTTGAATATTCATATAACCAAGTTTACGAGTTAGAAGTACCATCTCATCAACATGGTTATTTACACCTTCTTGAAGAACTGCTTGGTTACGAACTAAGATTCCTTCACTAAAGAGACGGTCCATGGCCATTTGAGACCACTTCGTAATTTCAAGCGGTGAAGAGAAGTGCGTATGAATTACCATTTGTTTTCCAAAGCCAATAGCAAGCTTATGAACCTTAACTAATGCTTCCATCCACTTATCATCTGTAAGAATCTTTTGAGGGAAAATTGCAATTCCCTTAGTAGCATAACGAATACGTCTAATATGAGGTATCTTTAATAAATTCTCACCAATGTATTGGATTTGTTTTGGGTTGAGCATGAAAGCATCACCACCAGAGATAACAACGTCTTCAACTTTTGGATGTTGAGCAAGATATGCAAATACATTATCCCAATGTTTTTGATTTGCTCCATAAGACTCTTTTTCAACAGACTCTGTAGAGCCACCAATAACACGTGATCGTGTACAGTAAGAACAATATACTGGACAAATCGTTAGCGGAAGAAAGAGTACCTTATCAGGGTAACGATGTGTCAGCATCGGCACTGGCGAGTCAACATCTTCACTAAGAGAGTCTGCCATATGCATAGGGTGATCTTCTAAGAACTGAGAGCCGATTGGTAAGAATTGTTTTCTTAGAGGACAATTCTCAGGATCGTCCCAATTAATAAGTGCAAAAACGTAAGGAGTGATTCTGATATTCATTGGAGTTATTTGTTGGCCTTTTTGTAGGTCTTCAAAAAACTCTTTTGAAATTTTATCACCTAGTACTTTTTTGACTTGGTCAATTTTACGAATTGAGTTTTTCAGCTGCCATAAGTGGTCAGAAAACTCTCCTCTTGTAACGCCTGCCCATGCAGGAATCTTTTGCCAGAAATCATCATTTCTAAAATTGCGATGTTCAAGATCTGGTATCTTTGAATGATCAATATTAGTCATATAAAAAATCCTTGAATGTAATTTGTAATATTATATCTCAAAATATTGCTTTTTAGGAAACGCTAATCGTGTCATTATAAATATATGGAAAAACCTAATTTAGACTTCAAGACAAACATTTTAGATAATGTAACTAGACAGATATCGACAAAAGACGTCAAAAGCTTTCTTCACGCCCAAGGCTACTATCATGGAAAAGATCGCTTCATGCAAATGGAGATGCTTAGACTAATTGCACAAGGTCGCCTATGTGAGTGTTTAAAAGATACAGAGGAAACATTTGCTATTGATAAATATATGCGTGAATTAGGAATAGACTATTTTGCGAGACAAGAGATAGACAATCTTGACGAGAAAACGTCTAATCTACTCAGCTATTATGTTAATGGAGTAAACAAGGCCATGAGCGAGGGCCTACCATTTGAGTTTAAGCTTCTCTCACACACGCCTCAAACTTGGAAAATTAGTGACACAATACTAACAATCAAGGCCATGAGCTTCCTCGGCCTGGCCCAAGGTCAACAAGATCTTGAAAAGCTTATTATACAGCTTCTTCAAAATACAAATCACCAAGATAAGCAAACACAAGATATTAAAATAGAAAGAGTAAAGTCCCTTGCTAAGGGCGCTCTTGATACTATTAGTGATAGTGAGATCAATCTTTTACAAAAAGTAAAAATATATAATCCTCTAATTCCTGAAAGTTATGAGTTTTTAAAATTTATCCCTAAAATTCAAGCTTCTAATAATTGGGTATCAAATAAAATGGGCCACGCAATACATGCATGTGATCCTCATTTAGAATGCAATCGCCTACCGGCCATTTGGTATGAAATGAAAGCAAATATCCAAAATGTTGGAAATTTCTTTGGTATTACTATGCCTGGTGTCCCAGGGTTTGTTATGGGAAGAAGTGATGATACTGCTTTTTCTTTTACTTATGGTTTCATGGATATGGTGGATCATTTTATCGAAGAAGTACGCGATGGAAAGTATCGCTTTGAAACGAACTTTTTTGATTTTAAAGTTCGAAGAGATATTATTAAAAGAAAGAATAAAAAAGATGTCGAAATTTATATTAAAGAAACACATGCTGGTTTTCTAGAGGCAGACAGTGAAATAAAAAATATCAAAGATGGCCACTATTTATCAATGGCATGGTCATGTCGAAAAAGAGGTGGCGCAAAAACTCTTAAGGCAGTTCTGGATATCTTTCATGCAAAAAATGTTGATGATTTATTTAAGTGCGTTTCAGATGTAGCAATAAGTTGTAACTGGCTTCTATCAGATTCTGAAGGTAATATTGGCTACCATCAATCAGGAGTCCTACCTAAGAGAAACTTTTCAGGACTGTATCCAATTGAAGGATATTTTAAACAAAATATTTGGCAAGGCTATTACGAGGGTCATCAGCTTTATCATTTTAAAAACCCTAATGAAAAAATTATTGCAACGGCCAATAATAGGATTCAAGATGAACACTTCCCTACTGCTATAAATGCACCAATGGCCTCATATCGTAAAGATAGGGTAACTGAGCTTTTAGTAGAAAATCAAAAGCATTCAACAGATCTTTTTAAACAGATGCAAGGTGATACTTTTTCAAGACAGGCCGACCTTTATATTAATGTTTTTAAGAGTGTATTTGAGGAATCAGATCTTGGAAGAAAATTAATTAACTGGAACCGTAATTATGATGTAGATAATAAAATTGCGCCTATTTTTGAATCGTTTTATAAAACACTTCTAAAAACGTTCTTTAGTGATCACTTACTTGGAAAGCAAGTAACGACATATTGTATGGATGAGACATCAATTATTGCAGACTTCTATGGTTTATTTGATCGTATTTTTCTGACAAATGATATTGACCATATTTGGTTTAAGGATACAGCAGACAAGGATACATATATTGCCAAGGCCCTTAAAGAATGTGAGCAAAGGCAAGCTGATACCCGCTGGGGAGATATCAATCGCTACAAAATGAAGCATATTCTCTTTGACGGAAAACTACCGTCTTTTCTAGGCTTTGATGTTGATAATATTGAAATCCCAGGAAATCGATCGACAATTACTCAGGGTGCTGTCTATGAAGCTCATGAAAGAACAACGTCATTTGTCCCTTCATGGAAAATGGTAACCGATCATCGAAATCACGATGTCTATACAGTTCTACCAGGAGGACTAAGTGATCGCAGATTTTCAAAGAACTATAAAAGCGACCTAAGTAACTGGATTCATGGAAAATATCGACAGAATTCAATTGTTTAAAATCTAAACCTAATATGTAAGCTTTACAAACTTAGGCCTACAATTTTCTTTATTTGCTATAAATGACTCTATGAAATCATCAAAGCAAAATCGATATATTGTTGGGCCAATACTACTTATCCTAGTTAATACTTTCACTCTAGCAAGTGACACTTATAAGAATATGCTAGAGAGCGAATTAAAGTCTTTTACAACAGATACTGAAGAGATTTCATATAGAACAACATTCACTCCACGCTACGTATTGAAGTACCATGAGAGAGTCAAAATTGTTGAAGAATATCGTGAGCTAGAAAGAACGTTGACTTCTAGAGATCATGAGATTGAACAAATTAGAAAGTACGTAAAAAAGAAGAATTATCTTAAGGCGCTAAAGGCCATTGATTATAAGATTCAAAAATATAATACTGCAATTAACTTAATGAATTATTTGATGATGAGTGGAGATAACTTTATTGCTGCACTATCTGATGACTTTGAAGATATAAATTATGATTCAAAAGCGTTTGAAAAACTCTTTAAGTCAGTAAAAAAACAAATGCAGTATAACTCTCGTTATTACAAACAAAGACGTAATGACCGTCATTCACATACAGGCTTTGATAAATATGAACTAAGAAATCTTAGAAATCCTACAATATTTGACTTTAATGAGTTGAAAGATGAAATCAGCTCTCTTGCAAAGAATACGAAAGATAAAGAAATTGTTGAAAAGATATTTGACGGGATTGAAGAATTTCAAGGTGAAATCAAGGCCTTTAAAACATTAAAGAAAGAAACTGAATGGAATGCTGGAAGATATACAATATTCTACGGTATTAAAGAGTTTATTTTAAAAAGTTTAAGCTACGTTGCCCTACCGATGAAGCATGCAATAAAAGAAGAAGAGCTTCAAAAGGTATCTGAAAGAGAATTTCAACCAGGTGATATCGGAGCGATTCAACGATATGGGAAACTATCAAATTTAGTATTTAAAGGAAATTGGACCCACGGCCTAATTTACATCGGTGAATACTCGAAGTTTTCAAATTACTTTAATGCGGATGAAGAAACCAACGAATTATATGCACAAAAGTGTATCGACCAAGGACTTAATTGCAAAAATTATCTTAGTTACTTACATGCGAAGTTTCCTGATTCAATGAAGGAATATAAGAAAAGTGAAGAAGACGGTAATCCATATGTAACACTTGAAGGCCTAAAGCCTGGGGTTGTCTTTATGGAATTAGGTCCTTCGATGGCATGGGATAACCTAGTTATCTTAAGACCAAATTTAAAAAAGAAGGATAAGGCCCTAGCACTTGAGAGAACATTTTCAAGCATTGGTAAAAAGTATGATTATTCATTTAATGGAAATTCATATTCTCGATTTGTATGTACTGAGCTAATTCAATACTCGTATGAATCAAATCCACATGAGGATAAAGAAGGTATTGATTGGGATGTAAATATTGTCATGGGGCGACCTGCAATGTACGGATTTGATCTTGTGCAAACGTTTATCAATCAAGAAGAAGATAAGAATCGTCCAAAACAGCTTAGTTTAGTGCTATTTATGAAAGGTCTAAAAAAGAAAGAAATTAAGCGCTCATTAAAGGAGCCAGAATTTGGAACGGCCAAAAGAGGAACAATAAAAGAATTAAAAGATACCTTATAAGAAAAGGCCGCATGAGCGGCCTTTTTTATTTGTTATTTTAAAACGAAATTTGAAGGAAGTGGTAAAACAGATCCTTTGATATAGATCGGAGCACGACGAGACTTCTCTCTTACTTCTACTTCCATATCAGCTACATCTTCCTTAGCTGAAGCAATGGCCTTTGATAGAGAAATATCTAAAGAAAGTATTGCTGCACGCTGTGCACGCTCAGAATTGACAACACCACCAGTCTTAACTTTACCAGCTAGAAATGACTTCGTATCAACTGTTTCCATAATAATCTTTTTTACATCAACAGGCTTTAAACTTGGGTTGATATCAAGAATCTTTCCAGCAACACCAGCTACATAAGGAGCGGCCTGTGAAGTTCCAGAAACTTTAATATACTTATTACCTGGAGCACTTGAAAGAATACCAACACCTGGAGCTGCTACATCAACCATCTTTTCACCATAATTAGAAAAAGGAGCAAGAGATGAATAATCGATAGTTGCTGCTACTGATAATTCATTATCACCTTGAATATTTGTTGGTGATGTTGGGTATTCATCATTGTTAAGTCCATCATTACCGGCAGCAAATACAAATAAAGTATTAGGTGCTGCTTTTAGCATTGATTGTGAATTATCAACTAAAGCATTAACAAAGTATTTAGCATAATGCTCTACTGTCTCAGGATTAGGTTCTTTTTTAGAAACAGTTTTCATAACAGTTTCAACAATCATTTTTGCTTGTGGGAATCCCGTACCAAATGATCCGTTAGCAACCTTAGCTCCGTGATCAGATACATAGTAAGCAATTTCATTGAAAGTACCAGTCTGAGCTTTAGCGAGAGCATCGATTGCTCTTTTTACAAGAAAATCAATAATTCCCTTATCTTGGTTAAGTGAAGCAATTTCTTGTCCTGGAAGTTTTACTTCTGTTGGAATAAGTTTTACAGCTAAGATTTTTGCATCATCAGACTTTGTAGCACTAATTCCCGCTACGTGAGTTCCGTGCATAAAGTTACCGTAAACAGTCATACGCTTAATAAAGTCTTCATTTTTAATGATTGACCTCATCCAGTCTAATTCTTCAGGAGTAATCGTTCCACGCATTGACTTTTCTTGTAACTCGAAGAACTTAACCATATCGTCATTTAACGTTCCAAGATATTTGTAATCAATTACCTGATTATTAGATTCAGCAAAGTTCCAACCATAAACATCATCTTGGTATCCATTTCGATCTTCGTCTCTTTGGTTACCAGGAATTTCTAATTGATTAATCCAGGCCTTTGGAGCAATCACGTCGTGTTGCATATCTGTACCTGAGTCAATAATAGCGATAGTTGCTGCTGAAATTTGAGATGTTACAATGGCCGCTGCCATTATCTTTGATAAGTATTTCAAAATCTCCTCCATTGAGTATTTTTGCATAAATATAGTCTAATCTATATTTTAAAAGTATATTCTATGATGTAAAGCCGCTTTAGCAAAAGATCTGACAACACAACGTTTAAACGGTGCACAAACAAAGGTATACAAATGAAAAAATTTAATATTTTCGCCACAGATATAATCCAAGGTCCTCTTTATGAGAGGCTTAAGAAAGATGGTCATAAACTTACAGTTTGGGATCGCAGAGAAGATGGCCCTCTCACAAGTGAGAAAATGATAGAAAATGCTAATGACTCTGAAGTGATAATTTCAATGCTTAGCAATACAATCGATGCCTATATATTGGCCCAGCTACCTAAGCTAAAACTCATCACTCAATATGCTGTTGGCTTTAATAATATTGATATTAAATATGCTCACTCTAAAGAAATCATTATTTGTAATACGCCAAATGTTTTAACTGAAGCAACGGCCGAATTAGCAATGGCACTTATGCTGGCCGTTGCAAGAAATTTAGAAGCTGCAAGAAAGAATGTTCTTAATAAGGAATGGGAAACATGGGAGCCTTCAGGCTTTATTGGAAATTCTCTATTTAAGAAGAAACATGGAATCATTGGAGCAGGAAGAATAGGAACTCAATTGGCAAAAATGTGTAAGGGCGCCTTTGATCAAGAAATTTACTACACTGGCCCAAATCGTAAAGATGAAATTGAGTCCAGCTGCAATGCTAAATATCTCAGCTTAGAAGAATTGGCACAAGAATGCGATATCATCTCAATTCATTGTCCATATAATGAAGAAACCCATAAGCTAATTGATAAAAAGATATTCGCTCTTTTTAAAAATAACGTTATTCTCATAAATACAGCACGTGGAGAGATCATCGATGAAGAAGAGCTCTTCTCATTCTTTGAAAAGCACAAAGAAGCAAAGGCCGGTCTTGATGTTGTGTGTAACGAGCCATTAAAAGCTGACTCTCCCTTGCGTAAGTTAGACAATGTGTTCATCCTCCCCCATATTGGATCCGCCAACGACGAGGCACGCTTAAATATGGCCCAATTAATTTACGACAATATTTCTGCGTTCAGTAAAGATGAAGAATTAAAAACAAGAGTTTAGTTTTGTTTACTAAAATTAAGCTGAAGATTTCTTGATAAATTTATACATTATATTCATGAATATAAAGGAGCTATTCATGAAAAAAATATTAATCATAGATGATGATCAAGAAATTCGAGACCTACTGCGTGCATTGCTGGAAAGTAATTATAATATTATTGATGCCAGCAATCAGGATGAGGCCATAGCAATTGCTTGGCAAGAAAAACCAGACTTAATACTCTTGGATATCTTATTACAAAATGAATCAGGATTTGAGATTTGCTCACAATTGAAAATGAATGAGGAATTAAAAGATGTTCCAATTGTCTTTATTTCTTCAAAGAATAATGTCAACACAAGAGTTACTGGGTATCAATTAGGAGGTATAAACTTCATCAGCAAGCCGTTTGAGCCTTCTGAAGTTAAGAGTATTATTAATACGACACTAAAGTCGGTCAATAATGAAAATGCCATGGAAGTTATAAACTATCGTGACATAGCTTTAAATGTACCTTCTCAAGAAGTTAAGATCAAAGGCCATCGTATTCATTTTACGTCTTCTGAATTTAAGATCATTCATCTTCTACTTAAGAATGAACAAAATGTTCTCGCAAGAGAAAAAATCCTAAACCATATTGCACCAGACAATCATAAAGTGAATGACCGCATGATTGACACGTATATTAGTTCCATCAGAAAAAAGATTAAGGATTCTAATTATATTATTCGCAGTGTTTATGGCGAGGGTTACAAGATTCAAGAAATCTCTGCATAGTGCAGAGATTTCATTTCTAACTAACTAATACAAAAGCCTGTTTAAAGAAATTTAATTAAAATTTAGACTACTTATCCTAAATTTGACTCATGACTCAATTATACTGAGTGTATGAAAAAGCACATCATGGTTATTGACGACTGCTACGAAACCGCCAAGCTCCTTGCCACTAGCCTGCAAAACACATTTAGCTTTCATGTCAAGTATCATACTAACCCATTCAAGGCCATTGAGGATATTAAAACTCTAGCATTACTTGGTGATGATAAACTCTATATCATCTGTGATTACATGATGCCTCAAATGGATGGTATTGAATTATATGATGAGATTTCAATTCTGGATAAGAATATCAGCTTTATCCTCTTAACGAATGAAAATGATAGCCAGGTGATTGAAGAGGCAGCAAGAAAAGGAATCGACCTCTTTCTATTAAAACAACAGGGTTTTGACGTTATTATTAATCAGATAAATAAGATCATTAACGACGACAGCACTCTTGGCCATGAATTGATTGAGGTATTTGAAGTCACCGATATAGTACGAGGTTTTAAGATCGTTGAAAAAGGCTTTGGGCATTTGAAATTAATCACAAAAGAAGAAATCCCTCGTAATGCGATTATAAAGATAGGTACAGGTTCAAACGATAATGATATCTACCGAGTTAATAGCTGCAAGATAGTTAATGATAAAATTGAAGTTGACTGCTCACTACTTACCTCAGAGGCACCGGCAAGACATCTTAGAGCTGCTTAGTAAATTTGTATCGATGAAAAATAACAACGGCCATGATAAAGAAAAGGCCAACAAGTGTTCCATTTCCGCCTTGGCCACCACTTACATCTTCAATAGTCCCACATGCTCCGCCACTTTTGTTACCAGAAGAAAATCCATCATTTAAGGCAGCTGTACCACCCACAAGGACCGGATCTTTATAACTAAAGTTAGCATTAGGAGTTGTGTTATAAGCAAGAGAGACAGCCTCATATGGATCCACAGCACCTTTAGAACAACTCTCTTTGTCACAATAATATGAAACAGCTGTTTGAGTAATAATTTGTCGAACTTGATCTGGATATAGGCCTGGATTTGCTTGGTAAATCATTGCAGCTGTTGCAGAGATAAAACCTGCGGCCATTGATGTTCCATTCATACTAGCAAATGACTCAGTACTTGGTGTGGTCTGACCACTATTTACTGTTGATAAAATCCCATCTCCTGGGGCAGCAATATCAACAATGCTACCAAAGTTTGAATATGTTGAACGACTTCTTGATTGATTAACAGCACCGACTCTTAAAACACCTCGACAATTTGCAGGGGTATAAAATGTTGCATCTGCATTTGAGTTTCCTGTTGCAACAACCACTACTGCACCTTGTGACTTCGCAAAGTCAATCGACTCTTGCATATAACGACTACAACTTCCGCGGGCCCCTAAAGACATATTAATAACTTTTGCAGGATTTGGATTTTGGCCAGCTCCTCTCACACTTCCACCAGCGGCCCAGCGTACAGCATCTGCAATATCAGATGTTAACCCACCACATGCACCTAAAACTCTTACCGGAAGAAGATTGATACCTTTTGCGGCACCAACAATACCGTAGTTATTATCAGAGCGAGCAGCAACGATTCCTGCGATATGAGTCCCATGCCATGTTGAAGAACTTGAGCCTGCACTACAAGTGCCAGAATTATCACCGAAGTCCCCTTCATCACTTGGATCACTATCACGGCCTCCACCGTCGCGAGAATTGGCACCATCGGAGATCATGTCATAGCCTCCCACAACATTTTGATTTAGTTCAAAATGTGATGTGATACCAGTATCAATAATGGCCACTGTTACATTTGGCCCACCGTCGGCCAATGCATATTCACGAGCATGATAGAATGAATTTGAAAGATAATTATTGAAGTACCATTGGTTAGAATAATAGGTATCATTATACTCACCGTAGTGAGCAAATAGTCTCCTATCCTCTTCCACATATTCAATATCGCCTGAAATAGAAAAGCTTGCAAAGCTTGTTGTAGGATTTGCGATTGATGTTTCGCTTGAGCCATCTTTATATTTAACAATATAATTGGCCGAAAGATTGGCCGCGAAACTCGCGGCCAGAGCAAGTATTAAAAAGCGCATACTCATCCTTGAGTCTTTGTGTCGGTCATTCGACTATCACTAGCATCCTGCCGGTGACATGCTTATATATAAGCACGAACCGTGCCAATTGTTCATTTTAAGATATCCACTACATACAAAGATATGCTGTCAAAATGAACCACATTAGGGCCAATGTGCTTACACAAAGGTGTCATCTTTGTGACTTAAATAAAATTAAATTTGGATAATAAATGTTAATTAGGATTCGATAAGAGTGACTTTCCACCTGCGATTGTCAGGGTCTGTAAGAAAGAAAAACTGGATTCCTTCATGGACAAGAATTTCTGGTGAGCGCTCACTCGATAATATATTTAGATCTTCACCTGAGCTTTCAAGACGGTAATTTACAAACTCCACCTTCTTTTGAAGCTCGATTAATTCATCTTGAGTGCTAACGATAAAATCAAAGACAATATTATTTCCAACTTGAGCAAGCTTTGGCCTTTCAATGACGAGAAAGCGTATTTGATCGTTATAGAGAACAATAGAGTCAGATGCATTTTCTATTTCTAAGTCAAATACATCACTTAAAAAAGATGATGTAAGATGTGCATTTGAACTGAATAAAATGACCTGACCGAGTTTCATTCTTTAATTATTACGGCGACTTTCGATATCGTCAATAATGGCACCAATTTTTAAAACTGACTCTCCATCACAACCATCTTCTTCACAATAAACAACACGATTACATTGCTTCTCAGTGTCCCAAATAAGATCATCATGGCCACGAATTAAAAGCCCTACCATCTCATGTGTTTTCTTATCAAAGACAGGGCCACCGCTATTGCCACCAAACGCATCAAGATTTGTATTGTAGAAAAGCTCATCATCATAGCGAACAAAACCATTAGTTGAATAACGAGATAGGAAACCATTAGGGTGTCCAATCATATAAACTTCATCACCATTTTGAAGTAGGTCTTTTTTTATCTTAACTGGCCTACGCCCACCTTCTACATTACGATCTAATTCGATAAGTGCGTAATCAAAGGTCTTATCTCTTGTTTGATGATACGCTAAGATCTTACTACAGTGATAGACTTGGCTTTTAACAAAGTATTGAACCTTATTTTTAGATCCTAAATCGGCCCTTGCATCAAAGACAAAGCTTTTTCGATCACATGCTAATTGATAATTTTGAATACAATGAGCTGCTGTTAAAACAGTTTTAGGTCCAACTAGTACAGAGCTGCACCCACCATAGGCCAAGTCATTTAGAAACTCGTTTTCACCTTCACACATTTTGGCCTTTTTAAAGAAATTCTGTCCCTTAGCACTATATAATTTACCATCTAGGATTTCATTTAAACTGAAGCGATTAACCATAAGAGCTGTCGCATGTGCACCATTTTTTACGTCCTGAGATAACTCACCTGTCGTATCAGCAATATCTAGCTCACCGTAAATGGCCTTATCAAGATGCTTAAAAAACGAAGCAGCACTATTAGCAACAGATGCATTTGAATTAAGAGTTAAAAAACAAAGTAAAGCTGTGAAAATGTAATTAGATAATCTCATAACCGCCCTTAAAATAATCGTAGACCAGTTATAGGACAAATTTGGTTCAAAAACTATCTAATCTGTAATATTTCCAGCCTCATGTACACGAAAATACAGCTGTTTTACACTATTTAGGCGTGTTTTAAGACGTTTTAGATATTTCCAATGAAACTTTTCGCTAGCAGTGTGTATATCCGTCATTTCATCTTCACTGCCTTCAAGCCTTACAAGATGTTGTAGAAATGACTTCTTAGAGATGCCAATAAGCCAATTTTCATGAATGTCTTGGATCTTGTGGATATTTTCTAATAATTCTAAGTTCTGATTTAAAGTTTTAGAAAACCCAAAGCATGGATCCAGAATTAAGCGATCCATATCGAAATTATGCTCGCTTAAGAAAGCAATCTTAAGATTGAAAAATTCTCTTATAGAATTAAAGTCTAGGTTCTCGTTGAGATAATCCATGTGAGAATTTGCTAAGTTTCGCTTAGGTGCAAGATTATGACAAAGTATATAGCGCATCTTAGGATACTTTTTAAAGAGGGCGAGCCCTTCCTTATCAATGGCCCCAGAAACATCATTCCAAATAACTTCACTAAAATAATGGCCATACGAGTGCATAAACTCTTCCATTGTTTCAACTTTATAAGTATCAATCGATATGGTTTTAAAGGCCTTAAGACGATCTAAGTGCTGTGAGATATACTCATCAAGTCTTTGCCATTCTTGCTTAAAAGAGATGGCCTCATTAAAAGGGGCCGTACTTTCAGCGCCAATATCAAGGCCATATTTTGCTTGCTGGAATTTTTCAAGTTGGCCGATTTGAAAATCATTATCGAGATTTCTATGGCCGTCAGAGAATGAATTAGGGGTAGCGTTAACTACCCCTAAAAATAAAATATTTGTCATATTTGATAATAAACTATGCTAATTTTGGATCATCGATAGGTTTATTGACAGCATCAGACTTCTTTTCTTCTGAAGCTTCTTCTTTTTCTCCAGAAAGTGTTGAAGAAGACTTTGAAGACTCTTCATCAATAACTGGAACACCAATATCCTTACCGGCAACAAGATCATTGATCTGATTGATATCAAGCGTTTCCCAAACAACAAGCCCTTCAGCTAAGCGGTTTAAGGCATCACGATTATCAGTTAGAATCTTCTTTGCAAGCTTATAATTCTCATCTAGGAAGCGGTGAATTTCTTCATCAATATCCTTAGCTGTTGCTTCTGAGTAACCTACACCTTCACTTGGTGCAGTTGAACCGAATGGAGATGCGCCTGGTTGAGAGAAGTTTCTCGGTCCCATCTTCTCACTCATCCCCCAAGAACAAACCATGCTAGAAGCAAGTTGTGTTGCTCTTTCGATATCATTTGAAGCACCATTAGAAATTTCGTTAAATACGATCTCTTCTGCTACACGTCCACCCATTAGGAAGGCAATATAGTTTTCAGATTTTTCTAATGTTAGGTTGTGCATATCTTCATCTGGAAGAGTTTGTGTAACACCTAGAGCTCCACCACGAGGCATAATTGATACCTTGTGAATTGGATCTGCTTTTGGAAGATTAAGTCCCACAAGAGTGTGACCAGCTTCGTGATATGCTGTAACTTTCTTCTCAAAATCAGAAAGTACCATCGACTTTCTTTCAGGCCCCATAAGGACTTTATCTTTAGCTTGTTCAAAATCAATCATTTGAAGAACTTTCTTACCATAACGAGCGGCAAATAAAGCGGCCTCATTAACAAGATTAGCAAGGTCTGCACCAGTAAAGCCTGGAGTACCCTTTGCAATAACTTCAAGATCTACATTTGTATCAAGAGGTGTCTTTCTTGTGTGAACTTTAAGGATTCCAAGACGTCCACGAACATCTGGAGGTCCAACTGTTACACGACGATCAAAACGACCAGGACGTAGTAGGGCCTTATCAAGAACATCAATTCTATTTGTCGCAGCAATTAGAATAACGCCTTCATTGGACTCAAAACCATCCATTTCAACAAGAAGTTGGTTTAGTGTTTGTTCACGCTCATCGTGTCCACCACCCATACCGTGTCCACGGTGGCGTCCAACAGCATCAATCTCGTCGATAAAGATGATACATGGAGCATTCTTCTTACCTTGTTCAAAAAGGTCACGTACACGAGAGGCACCAACACCAACAAACATCTCAACAAAATCAGAACCTGAAATTGAAAAGAATGGAACACCTGCTTCACCAGCAACGGCACGGGCCATAAGTGTTTTCCCTGTCCCTGGAGGACCTACTAATAAAACACCTTTAGGGATTTTCCCGCCGAGGTTAGTATATTTCTTTGGATCTTTTAAGAAGTCCACAACTTCGGCCAATTCTTCTTTGGCCTCTTCAACACCTGAAACATCTTTGAATGTAACCTTCTTATCATGTGGTGATAAGAGACGTGCTTTTGATTTCCCGAAACTCATGGCCTTTCCACCACCAGCTTGTAGCTGACGTAAGAAGAAGATCACAATGAGGAATAAGAAAATCATTGGCCCCCAGTGCAGTAAGAAAGTCGTGAAGACATTTTGTTTTTCTTCCGCTTCATACTCTGGGTAGATTCCGTGTGACTCTAAAATTTTAAAAGTTTCTGTACCTGTTGTCCCTGTTGTTTCAAACCAAGCACCTTGCTCATAACCATCTTTGAATTTACCAAGAATCTTATCCTTTCCCTTAAGAACGACTTTCTCAACGTGCTTACTCTTGATTGCGCTAACGAAATCAGGATAAGTCACTGGCTTATAAGTCTGTCTGCTCTCTGAAGAGATCTTTGCGATTGCCGCAAACATGAGGATTAAGATGATCCAAAGAAGTAACGTTTTGTTTTGTCCTTTCATTAAAATCCTTTTTAATTTACTTTACTCATAAATTATTTAAATACTTACTATTTGTTCACAATACTGTTTCTAAAAAATAAAGCTATATTGTAACCTCATAGTTACTAAAATGGTATCATTTTAGTGAGTGTCAAGCCTAGTTATTTAAAGCCACACTAAAACTTTACCGGCTTTACGCCATGAGTAATGAACTGGTTGTTTAATTTCCGAAAAAATTTTTCTTAAAGTTGAGTTCTCTAGTGGAGTTTTCTTGAGACTATGCTTTGCATTAGTATTATTTGATAAGAATGGAACACCTTCAGGAATCTGCGTAGTTTTATTATTTAAGAATTCTAATTTACAACCCTTTTTAACAACGGCCAAATAAGGACCAAAAGCATAGACCCTAATTCCACCAGAAAAATCTAATGGCCCAAGCCTTGGACTATTAATTAGTCCCTCTAATTCATTAAATTGTTTGTAAGTCTTTCCTCGTGTTGTTGAGGCTTGAGATAAAATGGTTTTTTTCAAATTCTCATCAACACACCCGTGGTGTTTAATAAGTATCCCCCACTTTCTTTTAATAATCTTATAATTCTTGTCCTCAAGCCCTTCCTTTATCTTTTTCATGCGATTCATGCGCTCGCAATAATGCTTAAGGTAGCCAGGCCAACGAGATGAGATTGATTCTTTTACAATCTTTCTAATATGATTTCGCTCAAAGCGTATATCTTCATTTGAATAATCTTCTAGCCAAGTGAGCTTGGCCAATTTGGCGTATTTTAGAATATGTTTTTTTGAAAAAGCAAAAAGTGGCCTATACACTCTCCCGTTGCGGTATGGGATGCCTAGATCAATATCTTTTCCTTGAGACTTAAATTGCTGCAGTAGAGACCACTCAAAGCAATCATCTAAATGATGGCCCGTAACGAGTAACTCATCATTTTCTAAATCATTCTTTAAAATGTCATAGCGCAATTTTCTGGCCTGTGCTTCAAAGTTTCCATCATTAAGACTTAGCTCTACTTTGAGAGACTTCATCGGGATCTGATACTTATGAGCAAAGTTTCTTACAAGATGCCTTTCGGCCCTAATCTCTTCTCTTGTCCCATGGTCAACGTGTATAAGCCTAACGTTGGCCCCGGCCATTAGAAGTAAATGCGTTAAGGCAATAGAATCAAGCCCACCACTACATGCCACGACTATAGGGGCCGAAAAATCAAAGTTCATCTCTTTGTTGAAACGGATGAAATGAGCAAGCATTTGCTTGGCCTTTTGTGGCAACTGTTTTTGTTTAATCTCTCTTAACGACATGATAATTTACAAATTCCTTAATATTAACTTAAATATAATATTGACAATTAACTCGCAAGTCACTAATATCCTATCATTCTTTTGAATGTATGTGCGAATGTAGCTCAGTTGGTTAGAGCGACGGATTCATATCCCGTAGGTCGGCAGTTCAAATCTGCCCTTTCGCACCATTCTTTTCTATCTAAGCTCCCAAAAACTCGTTAACAAGGTAAACAAAGTTTAAACAAATAAACTCGAGCTACCGTTCATTTTTTTTACACTGTTTAACCACTACACAGTAACTTACTAAACTAAATTCCGATACTTACACCAGTTTTCAGTAGTTTAAAGTTTTTACACCCGTGAACTTGTTTCATGGAACATGGCATCATTCCTGCAACTCTAATAACATCGTATCAAATAGGAATGACATGCAAAATAAGAAGCTATTGAACAAACATTTAATTTTACTAGGTTTCGTACTTTCATCACCAGTACTTGCACAAAGTGGTGCCTCAAAGGCCGATGTTTTTAACTCAGGTCTTGAGTCAACTTTAAAGAACGCAGGTATTGATGAGTTAAGCTTAACGATTGGTGCAAAACTTGGCTCTCTTGATTCACGTACTGACAAGGGAACTGTTTATGAAACAAATATGAACGTTGAACTTGAAGCAGAAGTATTTGAGCATGTTGATTTTAATTTTGATGGTGGATTTAAATACCAAACAGGTAATTCATCAACTCAAGAAACAGGACGAATTAGAACATATAAGCCGAAGTTCTCTTATAAGCACGGATATTTCTCTTATAAGATGTTTAACTTTGCAAAGATAAGTGCAGGTGCACTTAAGAATAGTACAAACTCAACTTACATCTCACCATTTGTTAACGGTGGGAATTCATTTCTAGGTGTAAGAGAGATGCTACTAACTAAAGTTGGAAACTTCTACTTTAGATTACAAGCGACTCAGGCCCAGCCACAGAACGCTTTACTAAGAGAAACTTTTAATATCGATGATAATGGTGATCCACAATTCTTTAACGAGTCTGTTGACATCACTTATTTAACAAGAGGTTTCAAAGTTTATGGTGCAGCAGGTACTTACCGTTATAAGAACCTATCTGCTGATATTGCTGATAATGATTACTTCTGGGGTAACTCTGTAAGTAAAGGAGCAACACCAGACCAAAGTCTTTACCTATATGACTTTACAGGAATGTATGCAAATGCAGGTATTGAATTTGGAATTGGAAATGATCGAATTAGACTAAAAGGTGCTTACGTTAAGAATACAGAAAGCGCAGTACCAGATGATAAGAACACAGGTTTCGCTTATGTAGCCGCTTATGAAACAAAGATTTCAGATAAGAAAGTAACATTTGAGGCCCTAGGATTTGAAAACCAGGCCGACACTGCTCCAGCATTTTATCGTGGTACGCAGTTAGCAAATGACTACAAAGGCTATCAGGTAGGAATCAAATTAGAGAATAAGAAAGGATTTAAAACAGAAATAAATTATATGAATCGAACTGTTCTAGGAAACACTGACTCTGTCTATTTAATTGATGGATACAGTGATGAACAAGTTTACACAATCTCCCTAAGGAAAGAATATGACATTTTGTAAGACATTTAAAAACATTACTCTCTTAAGCATGTCTATGCTTATGCTAACAACTCTTGTTAGCTGTGGTAGTGATACGTCTAACGATGAAAAACAAAAGCTTGCAAGACAGCTTAAGGCACAAGCAAATGAAAGTTCAGTAATTACTGTTTCACGCTTTAGTGTTGAAGGTGTGTCTGAAGATAAAGCAAACGTTAAATCACGTATTGCTTATCACAAGACATTTCACGTTAAGGCCTGCCTATCATCAAAGATTGGAAAGAGTCTTCAATATCGTAAATTCTTTGTAACTGGAGACAACTTCCAAACAATTGAAAGAGAAGCAGATGAGTCAAGCTGTATCCGTTGGGATGAGCCAGTTGAAATGGACTACTCTCTACCAAATACATACTTACCAATGAGTCGTAAGATTATACTTTCTTCAAGTGCAAATATTTCTTACGACCTTAAGCTTGCTGTTAACCAGTATGCTAACAGTATGATTCACGGTAACAACTATCACCTATCACAAGGTCTTAATAAGGATCGTTTATCAAACGACGAAATTATTAATGTAAAAAACATTAAGATCACACCTAAAGGTTACGGACTAGTTGACCCAAGAAATGATAACTTAATCATTGATAAGAAGGTTGTTGTATCTGCTTGTTTAAACTTAAAAACAAATGGTTCATCACTTTCAAATGAGTTTATCAAGGCCAAGCTTGTTAATCTTGAAAAACAAGAAAATGGTGAAGAAAATGCTGTTACACAAATGTATGACCTAACAGATGGGCAACTTGATGAATCAGGATGTGCTGAAGTTAAGTTCTACTTAGAACACGAAAGATATACGAATACGAGACGTATTCCATTTAATCTTGAAATCGAAGTACAAAACAAAACTCTTAAGAACGCAAAAGTTACAAGAGGGCTTTGTCTATATCCATGGTCAAACAGTGGATGGATCTTTGCAGAAGTTTCAAGATCAGGAAAATGTGAAGAAGATAACAATAACCAAAGAGCTCGTTTATTTGTTGACCAAGTAAGCTACAGCTTCTTAGGACACGATAACAATAATGGTTTTCACCTTAATAACAACCTTGATCTTGTTGTTGAGAAGTCATTTATCGTAAAAATGTACCCAAAGGTACACTACGGTAACTACGCTCACCACATGAACCCAATTGAGCCGTTCTATCAAGGTAAGCTGAAGCTAGAAGTATACTTCTTAGCACCACTACAAGGTGATATCGACCTTACAAATGAGAATAAGCATAAGTTTAAACTTATCTCAGTAGCGTCACGTGAAGTAGAAGTAGAAAATAACTTACTAAAAGCAAGAATTGATATGCCAATTAAGTTTGTAGACATGCCATATGTACATACGAGAACTTTTGCGGCCGTTAAGCTTTCACCAATTTTACGTGAAGGTGATGATCCAAGGACTGCACCTCGTCCAGCATGGGCAGCAGGTACATTCCACGCTTCATCAAAAACTTTTAACTCTGTACTTCATACGCAACTACAAGTTACAGATAAGTTTTCTGAAGCGGATTATCAGAACAACAAGATTAAAGAAAGTATGAACGAAATGATTCAACTTGAAAACTACCTTGAGTCGATGTCTAAGAACATCCAAGGCGTGACTAAAGCAGATATCATTAAAGCAAAACTTGCTCCACGTTATACAAAGAGTGCTGAAAAGCTTTTTACTGAAGAGCTAGATAAGCACGACCTTTTTGATAAGACGATCAACTTAACTGATAGAGCATTAAACGATAAGCTAATTGCTGAAAACAAACTTTCACAAGCTGAGATTAATGGGATCTATGAAGATAACTACAATGCAAACACTTTGAAAAAACTTTGTGGTGCATTCTTTGATCAGAAAAAGACAGGAATCTTTTGGAAGACGTACCTGGACTACAATATGAAAAAGTGTATTGAGAGGCCATGGGACTTTATGATGATTACACCTGTATCACACGTACAAGAAGTAATCTCTAAACCAAAAGTAAGTCACTCGAATACAATTCGTATCTCGAAGTCGACTGGAACTGGAGACTACTTTACAGAAAGTAATAGAGTTGGATGGTCACATGGTTATAAAACTGGTGTAGGTGCAAAACTTGACTTTAAACTTCCATTTGGTGACAAATCACCTGTTGGCGGAGGAGTTGGAGTATCAGCATCATATGACTGGTCAACATCATGGTCACTTGATCGCTCAAACGGAAATAACAACAGAACTGACAACAGCCAAGGAATCGACCTATATGCTGAGTCAATTACACTTAACTTTGAAGCAATCACTAAGCAGTGTTTCATGGTAGAAGGGACGTCAAAATGGAAGGCCGTTTGGGTTGATAACCACCTACCATCTAACTATGGACTAGGCGGAAGTCTTAAGTACGTAGCAGAAAATAACCCAATGAGGTATAAAGTATGTAAAGGCGTATCAGGTAAAGAAAGACTTGAAGAGACTTGGTACTTCACAGGAGAAGGTTTCCAATTCAACTCAATTCTTCGTGACCGTCTTGGTATGACTGAAAATATGTACACGATGATGTTTAGAGGACGTAAAACACTTTACAAGTTTATGGACTTCTTAAGTAAAGCTTCAACGAGCATGTTTAACATCAAGGAAAGAAAGAACCAATCACCTGATGTATATATGCTAGATGTATATAAGTCATATAAAGAAGCATTTGATAGTGATCACGATTTAATTGATGATCAAGCGATACCTGGAACGGTTGAAAAGTTTGATCCAATTAAAAACGGTGGTGACCATAACTTCTCAGAAGATAGTTGTGAATTACCAAAAGACAATTACAACCATGCTTCAATTGACTTTTGTTAAGAATTAAAAACAAGATAAAAGAAAAGGCCGCTATTGCGGCCTTTTTTATTTTCTATCGTATTGTGAAAAAAGATAATCAAGAGTGTCATCATCGACATCGCGATACAGACAAATCCCTAGCTGCATAAAATAAATTCTTAAATGCTCGCGGTGATCGAGGTTTGGATGCTTCTTGCTTAGAATCTCAAAGAGCTCTACTTCTGCTTCAGCAATAATATCTGAAAGATCATTACCTGCACCTTTGTTAATCATATAAAGAGCAAGTAAATAAGGCATTTGGATTATTTGATCTCTTACAATCTTAATCCTTTCTCTAATACCTACAGAATGTTCTTGAGTAAGATTGAAGACCGTACTAATCATGTACTTCACGGCCTCTTTTAAAATAACATCCTTTTCCTTACCTAAGTAATAGTAAATAAGAGAACGTGTAACGTCTGCCTCTTTAGCAACTTCAGCGATCTTCCAATTAAGGTGCCCTTTGGCCACTTCTAACTTAGTTACAGCGTTGAGGATACGAAAGTGCACTTCCTCATTCTTTTTAGGTTTTACTGTTCTTAGAGGCTTGTTATCGCCTTCATCATTTGTTTGTAAGTTTGTTGAATCTGTCATAATTGTCATAAATCAATGTCTAAATGTTTAATATTTAAGTGTCTTCCCAATATTACCTTTCTATACCCGATAATAATACTTAAGTTTTAAAAGGTAAAATCCGATAAAAATTTATTAGCACGTGTTCGATTAAAATTATTGTCGATAGTATTTTTTATCTAGTTATGGGGGAGATTTGATGAAAAAACGGTTACTTACATGTGGACTTTGCCTACTTTCACTTACTATTCCAATTGGATGTCAGCAGAAATCTTACCGTACCCCTAGCTCCCTTAAAAACTCGAACTTCGATTCGCTAATCCATGAGATGCATGAATCTGTTTCAAAAGGTGTAAAGTCGCCTAAAGAATGCGCTCAAAAGACTCAATATTATTATGGAAAACTCTTTGAAATAGAATCCGATGATATCGACTTTTCTGAATTCTCTAAGTATCAGATGCAGGATTTTACAATGGCATCTTTTAGTATACGTCTTGATCTGAAAGAAAAACTAAAGGCGCTAAATAGTAACGACGAATTAACACAAGAAGAGCTTGCGTGTTTAAAAGGTGTAAAAACAATTTTTAGGGCCCTTCGCTATCTCGAAGACTATTTTATCGAATCTTACTATGCTTCAAGACAGAAGGGTTCAAAACCAATCGACTTTAATACACTTGATTATTCAAATAACAAAATAAAAGATCTTCCTGTTCACTTTATGGTAAATCCAGATTACTCATTTGAAGGTGTTGAAGATCTAAAATCTGGAGACATTATCTTATCCAGAGGTAATGCGTACTCTAGTGCTGCCATTGCAAGAATTGGTGATGATGATCATCAGTTCTCTCACTTAACTTTAGTGTATCGTGATGAGAAAACAAATAAGCTCTACACATCAGAGGCCCATATTGAAGTTGGAAATGTGGTTGCCCCATTTCAAGTTCATCTTGATCAGAAAAATTCTCGAACAGTTGTCTTTAGACACAAGGACGAAAAGCTTGCTCACCTAGCAGGAAAAATAATGCATGAGCGCTTCTCTAAATATTCAAAAGAGAAAAAGAAAAATGTACCTTATGATTTTACAATGGATTATCACGACGACTCAGAAGTCTTTTGTTCTGAAGTAATTTATCATGGCTACAAGAAAGCCTCAGAGCAACTATCTAGTAAATCAATGGATATACCTGAATATAAAACAACATTTAATCCAGCTCTTCTAAGCTTCCTTCAAGACTTTGGTCTAAAGGTGACAAGTGAAAATATCTCTAGCTTTAAAACATTTGGGCCAGGAGAGATACAATTTGATTCGCGTTTTGACTTAGTTGCAGAATGGAGAAACCCAAATAAATTAAAAGATACACGTTATAAAGATGCAGTACTAACAAAGATATTTGAGTGGATGGAAAATAAGAATTATGCCTTTGATCCTGGCCTAGGTACAAAACTTGGAAATGATTTTGCTTGGCTTGCAAGACGCTCAATTGTTACAAGAGGATTAATTAAATTTGTAGCTGGTGTTGATCTTGAAGAAAAATTTCCCCTAAACTTAGGTTCCAAACAAATTGATCTTTTTGTTGTCTTAGATGAAGTTGGAGAACAACTATATAAGAAAATAGAAATTGCAGAAAAAGAGAAAGGAAAGATCTTATCATTTAAAGAAATGTTTGAAGTTCTTGAAAATTACCGAGCACAAGATGAAAAGGTATACGGCCAATACTTAAAAGATAAGAAATTTAATCAAAAGCAAATGCATGGTGGTAGTCGCAGAAATGGTGTTAGAAGGCGTAGAAAACTTACACGCCCAGACTTTCATCACCTCTTTCACAGTTCATAATACGTAAAGTCTACTTTAAGACTTATAAAATTTAGGCTATATTGGCCGCATGAAAAAAGAAAATCTCACACTCATTCATGCGGCCCATAATAAGCTTTGTAATCACCCACTTTATTCAAATATTGAAAGTATTGAAGATGTAAAAATTCTCATGCGATGGCATGTCTTTGCTGTATGGGACTTCATGTCTCTACTTAAAGGTCTTCAAAGAGAAGTTACATGTGTTGAAACACCTTGGATTCCATCTAAGTACGATAAAGAATGTGTTCGATTTATTAATGAAATTGTTCTTGGTGAAGAAAGTGACGAAGACTTAAATGGTGGCCATATTGATCATTTTACAATGTATCTAAATGCCATGAATGAAGTTGGAAGCGAAACAAGTGATATTAAAAAATTCTTAGAAACATTTTCATTTGATGGCATTCCTATGCCTGTAGCAAAGTTTAGTGCATTTAATCTAAACCTATGCACTAATACTCAAAACCCTCACCTAATGGCATCGGCCTTCTTCTGGGGACGTGAGAATCTTATTCCTGACCTCTTTACACCTTTTGTAAAAGTTCTTGAAGAAAAGAAAATACATGCACCGTACTTTAAACACTATCTTGAGCGTCATATCGAATTAGATGGAGATGAGCATGGAGAGCTTGCAGGCAAATTACTTGCTCAACTTTGTGACAGTGAAGATAAACAGAGACAAGCAACTCAAATTGCTCTTGATTCTCTCGATTTAAGATACAAACTTTGGGACTATGTCCTTGAAGAAATTCTTGCTAGTCGTGAAAGCTTAGAGCATATCAACTAGCTCTTTTGCTAAACTAATTCCTGCACTCCAGCCATTTTTATAAAGGCCTGTGAGTGCATAAACGCCCTCTTCAACCTCTCCACAAAAGGGAGTACGCCTTTTACCCTTGTGGCGAATACCTGTGTGTATCTGCGGTGAACCAAGCTGCTTAAGTTCAGGAAGATCACCTTCAAATATTGTTAGCTTTTCATAGACTTCTTTTGGTGAATGAAGTTGGCAAAGTCCCTCAATTGAATTTGCGCCAAATAATAAGATCTCATCTTCTTTTCGATAAACAAGGTTATAGTGGCCACGACTTAGGACAAATGATTTATCAGCTTTAAAATTATTCCAGCTAAAAAATGTCCCCTTAACAGGTTTGCCTTCAGGAAGATTCTTATTCTTATAAAAAAGTGATGTATAGGCCGAGGTGGCCAAGATAACCTTTGCATTGGTTTTAGGAAGCTCAGTAACTCTTTGAACTCGACTTATAATTTTATCTTCGTACTGCGCCTTAAGCCAGCCCAGAAAAACTTGTGGATTAATTAAGTAGGCATCCTTAGCAACCGTTTGCAAACCTTTAAAGTTTTCAAAATTTGTTCCATAACGTGCTTCAAATTGCTTAAACTTTAATGGATCTTCTTTTATATCTGGAGGTAAGTAGTATTGAGTAGCTGGGTGAACCCCCTGTATCCCCTCTTGCTTAAAGAAAGTATCAATGAATTCATGTGCATGAAATAAGATGTCACCGAGCTTTGAAAGGCCTTCAGCAAATAGTCCCATCGAAACAACGCTAGTTGTATTAATAGAGCAAGGTGGAAAAGCATCATTATCAAATAACTGACAAATACGTGAATCAGGGAACTTTCTTGTTAAAAAATAGAGAATACTGCGCGCGGCCACGCCATCTCCAATTACAATATAATCAAAATCTTTTGTCATAATAAACTCTTACATCAATATTTTTAAGTTAACCAGTGGAATTTACTCAAGTTTTTATTGTCATACCAAATTCAATCCCTATACAATTTTAACTCAAATTTAGTTAATGGAGTATGAATTATGTCAGAAGAGACAACGAAGTCGACAAAAAACCCTATGGACGTTATCGATCAAAATGCCGTCTTATTTTGTGTAGACAACACAGATATCACAGCAAAACAAATCATGGCCGTACTGGCAATGCTACTTGTAGAAGATTGTACAGTTCCATTTATCACTCGTTATCGTAAAGACAAAACTGGTGGATTAGACGAAGAACAAATTCGCCTCATTCAAGAAAAGTATGACGAATATATCGAGCGTGAAAAGAGACGTGAATTCATTCTAGAGGCCATCACTAAACAAGAGATGATGACTCCAGAGATTGAAAAGAAAATTAAAGCGGCAACAAATATTAACCAGCTTGAAGATATCTATGCGCCATTTAAATCAAAGAGAAAGACAAAGGCGCAAATCGCAAAAGAAGCAGGGCTTGGGCCATTCTCAATTCTAATGAAAGAGTCAAAGCTTCCTATGCCAGAACTTGCAAAAGAAGCACTTAAGTATATTAATAAAGAAAAGAAAATCGCAACTTTTGAAGATGTATTAAAAGGTGCTTGTGACATTATCATCGAAGAAATTGCTCACGACACAGAACTTAAAGAGCAATTACGTAACGATTACTGGGCACAGGCAATGATTAAGTCAACTCCTCGTAAAGGTTATGAAGAAGTAAAAGACTGGCAAAAGTACAAAGACTACTTTGAATATGAGCAAAAAGTTAGTGATCTAAAAGATCCAAAAGCCGCTCACAGATTCCTAGCGATTCGTCGTGCACAAACTGAGAAGATCCTAAAAGTTGAAATTATTTTTGATGAAGAATATGCAAATAATCTTATTCTATCAAAGAACTTCCCAGACACTACAGTCACAAGTTACAAGGCATTAGTCGATTGTGCATCAAAGGCCTATAAGAATTATATTCACTCTTCTCTTGATTTAGAAATCAAGGGTGAACTTAAGAAGCTCTCAGATGAATCAGCAATTGATGTTTTTGGTATAAACCTTAAGAACCTTCTATTACAACCTTACCTTGGTTCTAAAACAGTTCTTGCGCTTGATCCAGGAGTAGTGACTGGTTGTAAGACAGTTGTTGTAGATAATACGGGTAAATTTGTTGTTGATACAGTTGTCTACCCTCACCCACCAAGAAATCAGGTACGTGAGTCTGCGACAATTTTAAATGCCATGATTGAGCAATTTAATGTTGAATATATAGCAATTGGAAACGGAACTTTTGGTCGAGAGACTCTCCAATTTGTTGAAGATAATATTACTGCGGTTAAAGACGGAAAAGTTAAAGCAACAATGATTTCAGAAGATGGTGCTTCAATTTATTCTGCTTCTCCAATTGCAAAGAAAGAATTCCCAGATAAAGATGCAACAGTAAGAGGCGCCATCTCAATTGGCCGCCGCTTCCAAGACCCTCTAGCAGAGCTTGTAAAGATCGATCCTAAGTCTATTGGTGTTGGCCAGTATCAACACGATGTAAACCAGGTTCGTCTAAAAAAATCACTAAATGGCGTGGTTGAAAGCTGTGTTAACTTTGTTGGTGTTGATATCAATACGGCATCGGCCCCACTACTTTCATTCATTTCCGGAATTGGGCCAACAGTTGCGGGAAATATCGTAAAGCATAGAGATAAGAATGGGCTATTTTCAGATCGAAGCGAAATCCTAAAGGTTTCACGTTTTTCTGAAAAAGTTTTCCAACAAGCAGCAGGATTCTTAAGAGTTTATAATGGGAAGAATCCACTTGATGCGACATTTATTCACCCAGAAAACTACGATATGTTAGAAGAATGGGCACACAAGAATGGATACACGCTTGAGCAGTTAACAACAGATAATGCAGTTGCAAATAAACTAAAGTCAGATAAGGACCTTATTGCAAAACTTGGTGAATTTACTGTTAATGATATTTATAAGTCACTAACTGCACCTTCACAGGATCCTCGTACAGAATTTAAGACAACAGAGTTTAGAAAAGATGTACGTGAAATCAAAGATGTAAAAATTGGTGAGAGATATCCAGGTATTGTAAAAAACATCACTCAATTTGGTGCCTTTGTTGATATTGGAATTAAAGAAAATGGTTTAGTTCACGTAAGTCAGATGGCCGATCACTTTGTTGAGAATGCCCTTGATGTTCTAAAAGTTGGGCAAGAAGTTTCTGCCGTTGTTCTTGACGTTGATATGGATAGAAAGCGTATTGCTCTATCTCTAAAATCTGACGGAGCTGAAGAAGCAAAAACTTACGAGCGTCCAACAGGTGGCCCACGTAAGAGCAATCCTCGTGGTGGAAAACCTAAGATGCCAAAGCAAAACGATGCACCGTTAAAGAATAATGCATTCGCTGCTCTTAAGGGATTTAAGGTTAAATAGGTGCGGCATTGTCTGCCCAAAGGCAGACTATTGGACGCACCTATAGCTCCCATTCACTTTAGCTAGAAAATGATATTCAACAAGCCGGGTTCAAGCCCGGCTTTGTTGTCTCAGGAGCAATAAACAAGTCTTCGCAATTTAAGCGACATTTTAGCGCAGCTAAAATTAGCGAAAAAATCTTTCTGAAAAAACTAATCACACAAGCCTCGCAACTCAAGCGACATTTTAGCGCAGCTAAAATTAGCAAAAAGACTGAGCAACAATTCAATTTCAAAAATGAGAGAAATAAGGTTTTCATAATCCCCCAGATTAATCGCAAATATATTATTTATTACATGATTTAACCTGAGGGTTTATTGAGAGGATTAGCAAACTTTACGTATGATAGATATACTTCACACAGTTTTTAAAGCCCGTTATTAGGCCCTAGAGCAAGTTGGCTCTTTTGCAGATCGATTCTTAAAGATCGACGATCAGGGCCTGCAAATGGAATTGTACCGTTTACTTGTGCCTGAATCATATTAAGCTCGTGTCCTACAGTTCTTTCAGTAACTTCTTTTATATGAAAGCTTAAGAAGCCATTAAATACTAAATCACTTTCTTCGATAATATTTCCATCAAAGCCAACAACTGCACCTTTAACTTGAGTCATGCGCTGAGATTGGTCACTATAGTCTTGCTGGTTAAAAGTAAGGACATTTTTACAACTAATTAGCTGAATATTTAAATGATCCTTTGCCATCTCTGCCTTACAAGCAGACTTTGGAAATTTAACAATTAGAGCATTTAAATTATTTAATTCAAAAACATCGCCTAATCGATCTGAAAGCTCAAAATTAAACCCAAAATCAGGATACTGCAACAGAGCACCTTTTATGATAATTTCAATATGCTCAGTAGAGTTATTTAAAACTTCAACTGCTGGCATTTGATAATTCCATGGACTTACATATTTTAGAGACTTAATTTCACTAGCAAATGAATTAATTGATAATAAACCTAATAGAATAACAAATATCTTTTTCATTAATATCTCCTTAATGAGCATTATGCTCATTGATTAAGAGAAAACTAACGAATTAAATTAGATAAATAAAATACCTATATTAGATCACTGTGATAAAAAATTCTTATACCTATTACCACCATTTTTTTGTAACGTATTCCTGGTGATCAAAGCTTACAATTTCTCCCATCTTAGGGGCCATTAACTTTAGCTTTCCTTGCTGTGAAAACTCATTGAGCTTTATTATAGGATCATCCCACGTGTGAAATGCTAAAGAAAATGCACCCCAGTGAATTGGAAAGTAGTAATTTGCATTGATGTCTTCATAGGCCTTTGGCCATTCATCTGGCAAGAGGTGGACAGCAAACCAATCTGGGTTATATTGACCTGACTCCATAAATGCTACATCAAAAGGACCTAGACGTTGTCCGATTTCTTTAAAATGAGTATCGTAACCAGAGTCACCACTAAAATAGAGATTATTATTACGAGTTTTTACGGCCCAAGATGCCCATAGAGTTGTATTTTCGTGTGCTTGGTCGCGACCAGAAAAATGCTGAGCAGGAGTTGCCGTAAATTTTATCCCATCAAACTCAACGTTCTGCCACCAATCAAGCTCTGTGACACGTTTACGATCAATACCCCAACGTTTTAAGTGTGAGCCCACTCCTAAAGGAGTGATGAACTTAACATCCTTATCCACAAAGAATTTAATGGTTCTCATATCTAAATGATCATAGTGGTCATGAGAGATTAATATATAGTCAATCTTTGGTAATTCTTTAAGTGTTAAAACAGTAGGTCCAAAACGTTTAACAAATATTGGTACAGGAGATGAAGAATCTGAAAAGATTGGATCAATTAGAACAATCTTAGAGTCGATATTAAATAAGACTGTTGAATGACCAAACCAAATTGACTTTACAACATCAGACTTCTCTAGAAATTTATCCATATCGGGTTTTAACATTGGAAGAGGTTTATCTGGATAGCGGCCATTACCCTTACCCAAGAACTCTATAAAGTTAGAAAAACCAAAGCCATCTTTCTTTATTGGCTGTTCACTAGTTATATTAGGTCTGCGATTTACAAACCTCATCTTCTCTTTGTTAAATTGACTAGATTTAGTGAAAGTCTCTAATTCTTCCTTATCTGGGTGAGAGCCCATAGAAGACATAAATACTGAAGCAACTTTTGTCACGGCCGAACATCCTGAAAAATTCATTAAAATAATTAACAATATTAACTTTTGCAACTTCATTGTTTCATTCTACTATAAAGCTTTATCTATATCCTTAAATTTAATATTTCTTACAAAAAATTGTCACAAATTTCAATTAGCATACGAATGAAAGAATAAAACCAATGGAGTAATAAATGAAGTTAACTGTATACACTATTTCTATGCTACTTCTCCTTTCTTGCACAGGAAAAGAGAATAATACCGATAAGAAATCTTTAGAAGAAAGGCGAGAATTATTTGGTAATGGACTAAACTCAATAAGATACTTTGGGGAAAATCGTCCAAAAGAAGAAGTCATCGAACTTGGAAGAATGTTATTTTACGATACTAGGTTAAGTAATGACAAAACGGTAAGCTGTTCAAAATGCCATTTACCACAATTAAGCTTTAGTGATGCTCTTCCAAAATCCATTGGTGCAAAATATCGTCTTTCACATCGTAATGCTCAAACACTAATCAATACAGCAGCTCAAATTTCACAACATTGGAACGGAAATCGAAAAGACGTCGAAGAGCAAGCAAAGAAAGCTTTCTTCTTTAAGGGGGCCTATGATCTTAAAGACAGTAGTCATTTAAAGAAAAAACTTGTGGATAATAATTATAATGAAGCATTTAAAAAGGCTTTTAACACTGAGCTTATCACATCTAATGAAAACGACATTTTAGAATTAAGTGCAAAATCAATTGGCGCCTTTGAAAGAACTCTCGTTGGTCCTGCTATTTTTGATGATTACCTTGAGGGAAAAGATGACGTTCTTAATTTAGAACAAAAAAGTGGACTTAAGAAATTTACGCAATACGGATGCATCGGCTGTCATAATGGTAATCTTGTCGGTGGAGGAATGTATCAGAAATTTGGAGTCGTTGAAGATCCATATAAGTACACAAAGAGTAAAAATCGTGACTTAGGCCGCTACACGCATACAAAGAATGAAGATGATAAAGAGTATTTTAAAGTCCCTCCACTTAGAAATGTAACAAAGACATCTCCCTACTTTCATGATGGTAGTGTGGCCTCACTTGATGAAGCAATTGATATAATGGGGCGAGTTCAACTTGGAGTGGAGATTCCAAAAGAAGATCGAAAACTAATTATTGAATTTCTAAAAACGCTTGAAACAAAAGAGGAGCATTTAAAAGAGCTAACAAGGATTCCTGATCTTCCGTAGTGAAGCTTTGAAACTAATCGAACACAGGTTAAGTACCAACCTTTTTTACGAAGGTCATGAAATTGCCATTGTCTTTAAAGAATCGCCAATTAGATAACAACGTAAAGACGACAGTGATAATAACGGGAACAATGAATGAATAGAAAAATGATGATGCCTCAAAACGTACTGGTAATGAACGATCAACAAACATGGCCGGCATGATTGTAGGTGAAAACTGAACTAACAATTTTAAAACAATAAAGCTTAAGATATTTCCAACTGCAATTGCACTTGCAGTTATGATTGCAATATTTAAACCACCGTATTTCTTTATATGGCCCATGCTCATGCCAAGAATCCAAAATGAAGCAAAGTCATTTCTAACACGTGCATAGAAAATTGAAAGACCAGAAATAATTGAAAATGTAACAAGAACAATAGTTGCTAGAAATAGAAAAAGAACGACATTATTTTCTAAGGCCAGAGCAAATACGAGGTTTTGATTTAATTCTTCCCAAGTATGAAAACGTGCTCCATCCCCTGCAAACTTCGACTTAAGTTGTTCTTCTTGTATTTTCGTTAAGTTTGAGAAGACTCTAAGCTTATTATAATGACGAGACTTAGCAATAGAGAATGCACTATAAGCGTGTCCCCAAGCGTGAAATTCATCAATATCAGGGTCCATAGAATCGGTAAAGGCCTCAACATCAAGAGACTTAAAACGTGGTAATTCGCCAAAGAATGTATCTGTATGGGCCGGTGAGATCAATTGCACACGATCATCAAGTCCTGCATAAACCTTACGCGCTAAATATGGCGACATTAAGATCTCATTTCTCTTAGGCCAATGATCAATGGCCTTTGGAAGTATTGAACTTGTATCTTCTATAATCCCGTGAAAAATGACTGGTGCTAAATAACCTTCTAATCTTATCAGGCCTTCAATTTCATACTCTAAAGTATACTTATAATTATTATCATTGAGATAAGAAGTGGCCTTTTTAAAATTGAAGTCTTTTTCAAGGTCAATAATATAGCGACCTAATGTTTGTTTACCTCGTTCAATACGATTGCTTTGCAACCCTTTTAAAACTGATTGAACAGTAAGTAGAGAAAAGCTAGATATAACAAGACTCGCCAAGGCCATAATAAGTAGCCTTTGGCGAGTCTTCGCTTTAAATAAATAACTTAAAAAGAATTTAAAGAAACTAAAAAACATTATTCTTAGTTCTATAATTCGTAGAACTTTCCATTATCACTTGCGAGTTTATTAATTAATTCACAAGGAGTGTATCGATCTTTATCAACACTATCTGCAAATTTAAGCATCTCTTCTTTTAATCTCGCAATACCTTGAGTATCTGCATATCTTAGAAGTCCTCCTCTAAATGGAGGGAATCCGATACCAAAAATTAGACCAAGATCAACATCTTTTGCTTTTGCAACAATCTTATCTTCAAGAGTCGTTGCAGCTTCGTTAATCATTGGTAAAAAAATTCGCATTTGAATTTCAGTTTCACTCATCTTCTTAGATGCTTTTGGAAGCATTTTCCATGCTTCATCATTAGGTCCTGTAACCTTTCCTTTCTCATCATAAAGGTAGAAGCCTTTAGAGTTCTTCTTACCTAAGAATTCTTTTTCAAGCATCTGCTTTCCAATTCCATTAGAAGCAAGACGTGCTCCAAGGCCGTCGAAAATAATCTTAGAAACTTTATCACCTACATCGATTCCAACTTCATCTAAAAGCCTAAATGGCCCCATTGGCATACCAAAGTTTAGACAAGCATCATCGATATCTTTAATTGAAACACCTTCTTCTAATAAGAATCCTGCTTCATTCATATATGGCATAAGAATTCTATTAACTAGGAATCCTGGCCCATCATTAACAACAACAGGAGTCTTCTTAGTTTTTACAACCCAATTATAAAGAGATTCAACAGTTTCGTCTGAAACGTTATCATGCTTAATAATCTCTACTAAAGGCATCATATGAACAGGGTTAAAGAAGTGAAGTCCAGCAAAACGAGAACTATCTTCTAATGCCTTAGACATCTCTTGAATTGATAGAGATGAAGTATTTGACGTAAGAATTGTATCTGGACGAACTTTTGTTTCTGTCTCAGCAAATACTTTCTTTTTAATATCCATATTTTCAACAACGGCCTCAATTACAAGGTCAGTATGTTCAAAACCACGATAATCTGTTTGAGCACTAATTGATCTCATCTTGCGCTCAAAATCATCTTTAGACATACGTTTTCTTTTTACAGCACCTGAAAAGTTACTTGAAGCCTGTTTTAAACCAAGCTCTAGTCCGTGTTGGTTTAGATCTTTCATGATTGGAAACATATCATTTTTGGCCATAAGCCATGCGATTCCACCACCCATTGTACCGGCACCAAGACAAGCTCCACGCTTTAATGAACGTCCTACACCTTTAGCATCATCCATTTTCTTAGACCCTTCCATTAAGAAGAAAATATGACGTAGGTTCTTTGATTGCTCACCAATACATAACTCTCCAAAAGCTTGTGCTTCTGTTGTTAAGTAAGATGCGCGACCTTTCATCACTCCACCTTCCATAACATCAAGTATTTTAAGAGGGGCCTGATAGAAGCCTTTTGTTTTCTTTAAAACTGACTCGCGGGCCTTTTGAAAAATAATTTTCTTTGTAAACACGTTATCAGTAGCAGCATCTTGCACTTTATCCATCATGCTACGCTTATCTGCTTTTTTCTTAAAATGCTTTGGAGCAAGATCAAGAAGGCGCTCTTTTGCATAAATCTCATCAGCAATTCCGACTTTCTTTGCTTTCTTTGCATTTAAGTTCTTACCAGTAAGGATCATATCTAAAGCAGTTGGAAGTCCCACTTTCTTTGGCAGGCGATAAGTTCCACCAAAACCTGGAATTAGGCCAAGTTTAACTTCAGGAAGACCAAGTCCAGTAGACTTGTCATCACTCACAATAATAGACTTACATGATAGAGCAAACTCAAGTCCACCACCAAGACATACACCGTTTACACAGGCCACAGTCGGCATTTTAAGGTCTTCAAGACGATTAAAAATTGTCTGCCCTGCCTCAGCTCCAGCCTGGCCATCAGCTGCCGTATGCATTGTATCGAATAGATTGATATCAGCACCAGCTAAGAAGCATCTATCTTTGTGTGAAAAGAAGATGGCACCATCTAATTCTTTTTCTTTTGAGTGAAGATCTTCAACAATATCTTGAAGCTCTTTTAATGTTTCTTCATCTAAAACCGTCATTGCCTTGTCACAATTGTAACCAAAACCAACAAACGCTTTCTTATCCTTAATTTCAAAACTTAATCTTTTATATGTCATATCTGTATCCTACTTATTTTTGAAGGTTCTCAATAATCATGGCACCACCTTGGCCACCACCAATACAAAGGGAAGCAATTCCGTAACCGGCCTTACGCTTTTTAAGCTCATGTGCAAGTGTAACAACAAGACGTGAACCAGTTGAACCAACAGGGTGTCCAAGTGCAATTGCCCCACCGTTTACATTAAGTTTCTCATCAGGAATTTCTCCCCAAAGCTTATCAACACCAAATTTGTCTGCAACTTTTTGATCAGTAAAAGCTTTCTTAACAGCAATAATTTGAGCAGCAAATGCTTCGTTAATTTCAACAAGATCCATCTGTTCTAAAGTTAGACCTGTTCTTCTAAAAACACCATCCATTGCTAACAGAGGTCCCATTCCCATACGCTCAGGCTCTAGACCGTGGAAGTGGTAGTCAACAACTCGCGCCATTGGCTCTAAGTTGTATTTTTTCACTGCTTCTTCAGAGCAGAAAAGGATTGCTGATCCACCATCAGTAATTGGACAACTATTTCCAACTGTAACTGTACCTGATTTACGATCAAAGTAAGGCTTCATCTTAGCAAGACCTTCAACAGAAGATTCTTTACGTGGACCGTGATCATTCATTAATAATTTATCTAATTTTGCACCGTATATTAAAGGGACAATTTCATCTGCAAAACGCCCTTCTTCAATGGCCTTAATGGCCTTGTGGTGTGACTCATTTGCATACTCATCTTGTTGCTCACGTGTAATTCCTAACTCACGTGCAAGAAGTTCTGCTGTTTGTCCCATATTTAACCCACAAAAAGGATCTGTTAGACCTTGCTCAATAGCAACAATAGGAGAAAGATAGGCCGGCTTAAAGCTTGATAAAACTTTTAGCTTATCACCTGTTGTTTTTGCCTTCATAAGCTTTGCAAAAAGCTCAGTCATCTGCTTTCCATAGATAAGAGGCATATTTGACATCGACTCAACACCACCAGCAACAACGATCTCGCTGCGGCCAGATGCTACTTTTAAAAAGCCTTGTGAAGCAGCTTCTAAACCAGAGGCACAATTGCGGTGAACAGAGTAACCTGAAGTTTTCTTATGTAGTCCTGCTTCAAGAGCGATAACTCGTCCAATATTTGGATATTTAGCTGGTGTCCCTGTGTTACCAAAAATAACCTCATCAACAGCATCATCTTCAATACTTGTCCCATCCATAATATGACGTACAAGGTAAGCTCCAAGGTATGGCGCTTGAATATCTTTAATAATTGTACCGGATTTGGCCTGTGGAGTTCTTACGGCCTCAACAATGTAGACTGGTTTCATCTATGATTCCTTTCTTCTGATTAATTGTTTTGACACTATTGTAGGGATTTTGACAGGTTATGCAAACAAAAAAAGGCTCCACTTTGGGAGCCTTCTTATTAGAACAGGATAAATTTCTTATTTAAACAATTGATTAGAATAGGTATGACAGTCCAAGACCTAAAGTGAATGAATCTGCACCTTCAAGGTTCTTAGCTTGATTATTTAGAACATAATCATTTGCTGAACCAGCATATTCATCTTCTTCACCCATTCTAAAGATATTCTTATCGTAGTTTAGCGCTAGCTGAACTCCAAATTCTTTAGCAAAATTAACTTCTGCACCTAAAGTCGCTCCACCTGAAACATAGCGATAAGATAATTCAGTATTATTAAAGCTATCTCTTGGGTTTTCAATTTTAAAGTTACCAAAGTGAACTTTAGTCCCAAGGCTCAAGAATGGCTTAATTTTCGCAGCACGAGAAAAGTAGAACTTAGCGTGTCCACCGAAATTAAACTCATTATATGAAATTTCATCATTTGCTGAGTGGTAATAACCAGTGCTGTAACAACCAGAATAACTACATGAGTATCCTCTATTACTAGCTAAGTCTTGGTCACCAATAGTCATTCCCATATAACCAACACTAATACCTACATCAACGCGATCAGAAACCTTAGTTTCTACTACCGCATCAAAATTAAGTCCTGCTGTCCACTCTTTCTGATCACCAGTGATTGTTTTAAATCCTGTTTGAACAGAAACTTTATTATCCAATTGTGGCCCTTGAGGTACAACTGGAGCTACGACCTCAGATCTAGCTGGAGCTGATTGAATGCTATTGATCTCGTCCATGGCCTTAATTTGACCTTCTAGAGCCTTTTGAATCTTCTTAGCGATTCTTCTCTCTTCTTTAAGACGCATATCCTCAACATTCTTTCTCATCATTTGCTCGTGCTTTTCCTCGAGCTCACGACGAAGCTTTTGAATCTTGTCTGCCGCAGATTTCTTCTTTTTCTTTTTGTAAAATCCATCCAGATTAATTTCATCTGTATGAACGACTTGATCTGTCTCACTTAATAGTGGGTCTTCTTGTGCAAATGAAGCTGCACTAGAAAAGATCAATGCTGCCATCACGGCGCAATTAAACTTTGTTGTTTTCATTCTGTACTCCCTGTTCTTTGTAGTTCTTTGTACTAAATAAGAGTTTTATACTTGTTTATAACACGTAGCGAGATTATTCTCTGCAAAAGGTGAACGTTGATGAAATTATTTCATGGAGAAGGAAAAACACTTAAAAATCAGACACTTAGACTGTCTAACGAAGGTTATAATAGCGAAATTTATCGGCCCTGACATCAGTTGAGCTATCAAGACCTATGGTATCAAGGAAACATAGAGGGTTTATGCTGCCTCGATCACAAGCACCGGGATCGGCCTTGAATCTGGCATCAAGAGTTTGAAAAGCAGCAAACATAATGGATACAATTGCAGTAATTAAAAGCAGATACTCGACAACAGTCTGTCCTTTATCATTATTTAACTCATTATGCTTTTTACTTTCTATCATTATAGTCCCTAATTTTAGACAAAAGTTTTATAGTCTCTTGCCTCTAATAGAGTTTGAGTTATTCCAAGGTTATTTTTCTTTAAAGGCCCGTGATAATACACGCCCTTTACACTTTCAAGTTTACCACGACTTCCTGTTCTAAACTTAAGTTTTACATTTTCTCTAGCATTTAAAAGTCCATGATTTCTTAAAAGACAAACTTCATCTATGGCAACACAATTTAATAAAACGTCTTGTGAATCGATTATCTCATTTTCAATTAGTAGTTTGTGAAACATATCTTGAACAAAATCTACTTTGAAACAGTCTTCAAAGCGCGAATACACCTTCACTTCACAAACGCCATCACCACCTATTTTTTTACGAATAAAGGCAACGTCGCTACCAAAGCTATAAGCATCAAAATGATAATACTCTCCAGATAATAAATTATCAGACATTTTATAATTAAGCTTGATACAGCCATATACGCTACTTAAATCATGGCCAATTCCCAACCTTTCAACGTTAGAGCTGAAGATGGCCATTTTTGATGGTGCTACAACTCCACTATAAGAAGCAAGTTGAGTGGCCCAAGGTCTTGCGTTTGAAAAACTAAATTCTTCAATCGTATCTTCTAAAGTTACTCCTCCAAGCTTTTCGATGGCATCCTTGGCCTGGGCCTCTAGGGCGAGACTCCAAATAAAGCGATATCTTGGAGATAATAAAACAATGAAGAAGTAAATTAACTCAAGATCAGAAAATGTAAGCTCTATTGATTGTGTATAAATACAGCGCAAAGAACTCATTAGCTTTTGTAATTCACTATTATTTTTAAACTCTCGTCTAAATGAAGAGTAACAATCATAAATATAATCAGGAAGTGCACTTTTAAAAGTAGCAACAGAAACTTGGTGAATCGTCTTGTAACGACATAATGACTCTCCAAGACGACTTACTGCTGTTAGGAAGTCCTCTTCAAAATCACTTATCTCTTTTTGTTCAGAAGCAAGTATCTGCTGTAATTGCGCATGTAAGTTTGGAAATTGCCTTGTTACCTGTGAATAATTCAGATAAGGCCTAGGAGAAGCAAATTCATATCTTTTAGAATTAACTAATAAGCAAAATGGAGCGAGCTCAAAATTTGATCTCTTAAAAATAGATGACTCTTCATCAATATCTGATATCCATGTTTTAATGAAAGCTAAATCAATAGGCCCATAGAATTTAAAATAAGGATCGTTAGACTTTATTCTTTGATCTTTTAAATATACGGCATCATGCCCGCTTTTTAAAATTTGAGACGAGGTTAAAAAACTCGTTATATTATTACCTATAATTAATGTATCAATATTTTTATTCATAATTTTACTTTGTTAATAAGTTAATTAATTTTCTCTTGGCCAATTCGCTTTCTTCAATCATAGCAGAGATGACCTCAGGTTTCATAGAGTCTTCATTTTCTTGACTCATTATATGGTAAATCTCATGACAGTCTTCAATAATCTTTATATTAAAATTTGATGAGATAATCATATCGTATTCTGTCGAACGATGAATATTAGGGCCACAGAAGATCCTTGAACCAGCAACAAATGGCTCCAATAATGAGTGAACACCTTTACCGTGGCCACCACCAACGTACACCTTATGAAAGTATGGATAGATTTCACAAAGGATTCCCTTCACTGTACATAAGATTAGTCCAGGACTCATTGTAATCTCTTTCAGAAAAGACTGAAAAGATTCAAGTGTTAATTTAGATTCATCTAGAATATGTATCTTAAGCTTAGGAGAGAGTTTTTTGATCTCTGATAACATCTCCTCCACTTTATCTTCTTTTAATAAATGGGGAGCTAGAAATACAAATTTCTTCTTATCTGCTATATCATTTAATAAATTTGTATCATTAAAGAAAGTGAATTCATTTATCCACATTTGAGCAAGACAAATTCTATCTTGATAAAGATAGAGTCCTAAAATCTGACTTAAGAACTCATAGTGTTTATGCTTTCTAAAACTCTTTTGACGAGAGTTAATCTGAAGCATACGAAGTTCAATTGGTGCAACGATCTGAGTGCCTAACTGCGCACTTTCAAATACCTTCTGATCTTCAATAGTTGCTGCTATAACCTCACTAAATTGAGCGTAGATAAACTTCTTAATCCAAGAGATGATAGGTTTACCATCTTTATTAAACCTTGCTTTTGAGCTTTTTGAAGTAGCGGAAAATAAGATAAACTCACTCATCTTTGATCCAAGATAAATAAGCTCAGGAAAAAAGTCATATCTAACCATCATCATCTTTGAGGCACTAGACCAAGCAATAATATTTTGTCTTTTTAAAAGTGGAAAGTATGTGATGAGGGGCAACCTTAGATAACGAACTCTCTCACGATGGGCCTGATAATATTCAACGACCTTGTGCTCCACACTAGGAGAAGTGAAAAGCAATTCAACATTTTTACCATGTGAAATTAGCTCATCAATAATAGGCCTAATTTGCTCGAACTCCCCTTCACTTGAGAAATGAAATAAGCAGTGGGCCTTCTTGCCTACACGAGAAAATGCCCTCGTGCCTTCATCCAGATAATTTTTGGATTCAAAACTTACTCGACGATAAAATGGCCCTATTCTTAATAAGTAGAAAAATAGAAAAAATGGATAGGCCACTATTCGAAGAATCGCCTGAATAAGAAAAATCAACAACATACAAATAGTATAAAGATACATCTAAGAGAATAGAAGCTAAAAATGTGGTCGAGATGACACCTAGTGGATACATTTTACATAAAATTATAAAAAACGAGTGTCATTTTCTTAAAAAATCTTACATATAACTTTAATTTTGTACCTTAACGAAATTCTGGATTGCCATACAATAAAAAAACTTCGATTATTGGCTATTGTATAAAAAGAGGGAGAAAAAAATGGGATTATTTAGGGGAGCGATACTCGCATTCATGGTTACCAGCGCACTTGGTGCTACATCAACGGCATCAATGCCTTCAGTACCAGCTACAACGACAACTCAACAAACAGCAGCGACACCAAATCCAGAAGAAAACACAATTTGGCAAAAACTAAAAAAATCACCATTTAATGCACAGTATTTAGTGGAAGGCTCAAACGGTTTTAAAGAGTCAATTAATGGATATAGTTTCTATAACTACCTATATTTAGGTTACAATATCAACGATAGATTTGCTGTAAAAGTTGTTCCTTATTGGCAAACAGACTTCTCAGAAAAACAAGAAAATAAAGATGGAAGCCGTACAATTCATCAACAATACGGTGCAACTCAAGCAAGACTTTATGTTAAGAAACTTTTAACTGATAAAGAAAATGGTTACGACCTTTATCTTCAATACCGTCTATACCACTACCCGGCCGCCACAAGAAAGTCTGGATATGATGCAAAACAACGCTTTTACCTAATTGGTGGAAAGACGATTAACGATAAATTAAGAATCGGTACTTATGCATTTTACGAAAGTTATATTAGAAACTCTGGTAAATCATCTCTTTTAGCAAATTACTACGCAGCAGTTGCTCCTACATATTATATAAGTGATAAGCTATATACATCACTTACAATTGACTACTATAGACAACAAAGAAAATCTGGAAGTACAGAAGCTGAGACTCTTTCAGTTTCTCCAGAAATTGGATACAGCTTCCCATTTGTTTCTCTATCAGCATCACTAGCTCTAGAGCCAGTAGACTTTAGAGGTGAAGATCCTGATTTCGTTGATGAAACACTTAAGAATGCCAGACTAGTAGTGTCGGCCTATTTCTCAATCCTATAATTTCATAATTACATTACAGATACTTACTAGGCCGACTTTATAAGTCGGCCTTTATTTTTAAAGCTTTATTAAACATCAGGCAATATTTTCCGATAACTCTAGTAAGAAAGTGATTAAACTTATCAGGGTTTGAGGATTTATGAGTTCAAATACAAAGAAGAAAGTTACAGAATATCTACTGACTAAGAAGCAGATCTCAGCTGGCCTCTATGAGCCAAATGAAGTCTACTATATTAAAGACAGTGGAAAAGAACTTGGACCATTCTGGCAGGAAGATTTAAAAGAGTTTATTGATGACTATGGACTTCTTAATCAAAATGTTCTCGCTAAGAGCTTAAACGACTCAGATTGGACACCAGTAACTTCTCACCCACTATTCCAAAGACGAAGACCTGAGATTGTAAAAGAATTTAAAATTGATGAAGATGATCAATTCTTCTTACTAAAAAATGGTAAGAAAGATGGACCTTTTACAAGCAATGAGGTGAATGCAAAGCTTGATAAATTAGAGGTGCTTCACACTGATCTAGTATCTGTTGATAATGGGCTCAGCTGGGGAACAATTTACGAATTTGAAGTATTTGATCGTCGAACTAGAGATAATCAAAGTTTGCCTGAGTCACCACAAGGCCATGTTTTTCAAAATTCTATGCTTGATGCGGATCGAGCGATGGCAGTATCTAAAAAAGATCAAGGCGATCGCGAATTTATTTATGATCTTGCTTATATTGGAAACCAAAAGCTAAATCCTAATAAACCACAAATTGATGACTTTGAACAAAAAGAACAAACAGATAATACTGCAATGTTTAGACTAGCAGCTTTTGCTTTTAGCTTTATCATTGTAGCTGCAGTATTTTTTACTTTTTCAAACTTTTCAGGAAGCCCTGAGCCAGTAGCGAAAAAACAAAAAGTGCAAAGAACGCAACGTACTCCAGCTGCTAAGAAGAGAACTCAACCAAAAGTTCAAGAAAGGCCAAAGCCAACAAAGAAGCCTACAACGAGAATTAAAAAGAAAAAAGAGGCACCTAAAAGAGAGATCACAAGAAGCGATAGACCTCTTAATAAAGGAAGTTTTCTAAGTGACACTAGAGAGATGACTGATGGACAAATGGATCCAAGAGACCTGCCTCCTGAAGTTATTTTTGATGATAACTCTGAAGCATTAGAGCTTGATCCAATTAGAGAGAGAATCTCAAAAGAAACTTTTGATCCACAACAAGAAGAGTTAGAAAATTATGACGAACTTGATGCGGCCCGTGAAATTGTCGATGATTATCTTGAGCGATCACCTGCTGCAGGAGGACAAGAAGAATTCTATGAAGATGAGTTTGTCCCTGAAGATGCTATTGAAGGTAGTGAGTATTAAGCAAAATTTTAAAGAATAAGTAGTCAAAAATTAAATATTTGTGTTATTTTTAAGTATGGAAAACACAAATGAAATCACGAATTTAACACAATACTTTAGAAAGGCCGCTTTCCCTGGCTCATATTTTTTCAGTTTCGAAGGTATCGAAGGATCTGGAAAATCAACTCAAATCGTAAAGATTAAAGACTATCTAGAAACAAAAGGTTTCAACGTAATTGTCATTAGAGAACCAGGTGGAACAGCATTTGGGGAAAAGCTTAGACAAGCAATTCTGACGTCTACACAAGAACTTCACCCAGCAGCAGAAGCACACTTATTTGCTTCAGCAAGAGCACAGAATCTTTCATCATTAATTCTTCCAGAGCTTGAAACACCTAATACTGTTGTTATCTGTGACCGTTTCCTTGATAGCTCAATAGCCTACCAAGGTGTAGCAAGAGGTTTAGGGCCAGAATATATTTTAAATATTCACTCTAGCTTCCCTCTTAATATCGTTCCTCATAAAACATTCTACCTAAGAATTGATTTACAAAAGTCATTAGAGAGGCAGCGACTAAGAAATATGCCTAAAGACTATTTTGAATCAAGAGATAATAGCTTTCATCAAAACCTCATTGAAGGATATGATTATTGTGCAAGTATTTTCTCTGATCGCGTATCAGTAATAGATGGTTCACAGAGCATGGATGATGTTACAAACGAATTAATAAATAACATTGACCAAATTATTAATGCAAAAGAATAATCAAGAACAAGATCTCGCCTTTAAGGCCCTTTTTGAAAGATACAAATCTTCACAGATGGCGCATTTCTATACCCTACACACAGCAGGGCAATTAGAAGTTGATGAGAAATCTAAAATCTTAAGTAATTGGACAACTAACTTCCTTGAAAATATTCTCATGTTTGAAAATAATTGGGATCATGACCATGCAAGTGAATCCTTAACTCTAGGCCATGAAGACATACTAATTATTGAGACAGATGAGAAAAGCTATAAAGTAAGTGATAAGAAAATTGAAGAATTTTTCGACTTTATTCGATTTAGGCCATCAAAATTAAAATACTGCATTACTATATTTAAAGACTCTCAAAAAATATCACCAATACTGGCAAATAAATTATTAAAAACACTTGAAGAGCCTCCTGCTGGCCATTTATTTATTTTTCTAAAATCTTCAAATGAGAAGTCACTAGCAACAATCGATTCAAGAACTATTAATATTCACATTACAAATGACTCTAATGATAATATTGATAAGATTCAAAATCTCGACTTTCATAGCTTTCTAGATAGAAGCTGTAAAGATAATGAACTTAAAGACATCCTAGTAGAGATAAGAGATGGCAATCTAAAATTAGATGCAATCCAAGGCCTTATAAAAGAGAAGCCTGCCAGAGAATTAAACCTCCACCACTTAATAGCTGCCTATATTAATCAAAACGATAAATTTGATATTAGGGATCAAATGAAGTGTCTAGAAGCAATAAAGAATTCAACTGAAGAAATTCCATTTAATGGTGCTGTGAAATCACGTCTTTCACGCCTTTTGCAGTTCGTTATATAAGTAATTTACGATGCATAAAGGCTAGACATAAAGCAGTATAAAGAGGACAATAAGATCTGTTCAAAAATAAATTTGGTAATTAAATGACTGATAATAATACGACGCAGGACTCTGATCAATCAGAAGCTGCTAAAAATACAGAGACAAAACAAGCAAAGGACTCTCCTCGAGAATCCAATAAAGAGCAAAAGAAAAAAGCAAATAAGTTCAGTAAGCACGATGACAAACTTGCTAAAGAGCAAGAGGGAAAGTTCGAAGAAGGACAGACCCTAACGATGGTTCGTGTTAGATTTCCTGGTAATGCTAAATCTCAGCCTTTTTTACTTGGTAAGAGAAAGTTTACTTATGGCCAAAAAGTTATTGCCATGAGTGACCGCGGAATGACTGTAGGTTATATCAACTCTTTTCCATATGAAGTTGAATTTGATAAATCAATGCTACCAATCCGCTCCATCTCAAAAGTTGCCACTCAAGAAGATATTGACGAGCAAAAAAGCTATATGAAAAAAGAAAATGAGGCTGAAGTCACATGTATTCGCCTCATTGAAAAACATAATCTCAATATGAACCTAACTCACGTTGAATTTATTCAATTTGGGAAAAAGGCCGTTTTCTACTTCACAGCTCCAGAGCGTGTTGACTTTAGAAACCTCGTCAAAGACCTCGTTTCTGAAATAAAGATGCGTATTGAACTTCGTCAAATTTCAGTTAGAGACCGTGCTGCTGCACTTGGTGCTACCGGTGCTTGTGGACTACAAACGTGTTGTTCATACTTTCTAACCAACTACGGTAATACATCGATTAAAATGGCAAAGAATCAAAATCTTGCCCTTATCCCGGCCAAGATTAATGGTGTTTGTGGACAAGTTAAATGCTGTATTAAGTATGAAGATGATGTTTATACAAATAAGAGAGAGTTCCTTCCAGGTGAAGGATCATATATTCGCACTAAAAATGGCGATATTGGAAAGGTCCTAAAGCTTCATATTCTCCTTGAACAATTTGAAATGCTTACAGACCGTGGCTATATCCGCCGCTACTACAAGAATCAATTCGACCGCAAACGTTGTCGTCCACCAAAAGATTGGAAATTCCCGACAGAGTTTAGATCAATCACAAAAGAGAACTCTGTTGTTATTGGAATTGAAGAACTAGAAGAAGAGCTACGCCTAAGAAAGCAAGCATTTCTAAAGAGCCTTCACGATGAAGATGATGATCAAGACGAAGATGCTCATGAGTTAATGGATGATGAAGAATCGACTTCAGATGATGAGGAAATTGAAAAGCTTCCTCTTGATTCAAGTGAAGATGAAAATGACAATATTCCAAAAGAAAATGTCGAAAAGAAGCGTCATAACAATAATAGGCCAAAGAGACGATCAAATAATAATCGCAATCGCGGCCCTAGAAATGACAAATCAGATAATAAAGATGGTGAAAAGAAGTCTCGTGGGAGAAATAATCGCAACCGTCCACCAAAAGGTAAAGGCGGTGGAAACTTCCGTAAACCATCAGGTGAAAAGTCTGAAAACAAAGGGGCCAACTCCCCTAAGAAGTCTGATCAATAATTCTTTTTAATGAATCATAAGCGCGATGGTGAGGGAAACGATTTTCTCTTACCATCTCAATATTTGGCAACTTTCCAAGAAACTTCACATTTAACATTTCATCTTTCTTATCAACAACAACCTTACGAAGACATTTCTTTAGCTCAATCTTCTCGTTTAACAAAATAATTTCTCGATAAACACCAAGGCTTACATATGAACGAACGCGAGTCTTTATTGGAGCTAGAGATGGTATTGGAAGGATTGCGGCAGGGCCTTTAGCAACCTTACCAACAAGCTTTGCTAATTTATTACGAGGTATAAATGCAGGAGCAACGTAAGTAATCTTACGATCCCCTACTTCAATCACATCGTGTTGTATTAGCCATTCTATTAATAGAGCACTTAAAGAGTGGGCCACAATATGAGCGGTAGGATTTGTTTTAAATACCTCTTTAATACGCTCACAATCTTCTTTAAGATTTGGCCTGGCCTTCTTATTAAAAGAAAGTGAAATATACTTAACATTTGGATTTGAAAAAATAAAAGATCCCGGGGCCTGATTGAGCCCCGGAAAGAATACTATATTTGGATAGTTTTTTTGATTAGAAGTCACAATTTCCCGGCGTACGAGGGAAAGCAATTACATCGCGAATATTGCTCATACCAGTAATATACATAATTGCTCTTTCAAACCCAAGGCCAAAACCAGAGTGAGGAGCAGAACCGAACTTACGAAGCTCAAGGTACCACCAGTAACCTTCTTTCTCCATTCCCATCTCATCCATACGCTTTGTAAGCTTATCAAGGTCTTCTTCACGTTGTGATCCACCAATGAGCTCACCAATACCAGGAACAAGAACATCCATGGCACGAACAGTTTTACCATCGTCATTTTGCTTCATATAGAAGGCCTTACATGTTTTCGGGTAGTCTGTAACTGTAACAGGTGACTTGAAGTGAACATCTGTTAAGTATTTTTCATGTTCAGTTTGTAGCTCATCTCCCCAATTCGTTGGGAATTCAAATTTTTGGCCAGAAGCATTTAATATATCAATTGCTTCTGTGTAAGTAATCTTTTTGAACTCTCCATCACGAACGGCAGCTAAAGTTTCAAAATGAGATGCATCAACATCTGTAAATGGCATCTTATATAAGAACTCAAGTTCTTTACGACAATTAGTGAAAGCATAATCAATCATATACTTTATATAATCAGCAGCAAGATCAGCAACATCATCAAGATCAGCAAAAGCAACCTCAGGCTCGATCATCCAAAATTCTGCTAAGTGACGTTTTGTATTTGAGTTTTCAGATCGAAATGTCGGCCCAAATGTATAAACCTTACCAAGACCAAGAGCGTGGCACTCACCTTCAAGCTGACCTGTAACACATAGTGAAACATCTTTACCAAAGTAGTCCTTAGTAAAATCAACTTCACCTTTATCATTTTTGGCCGGGTTTTGCTTATCAAGAGTTGATACATTAAACATCTCACCAGCACCTTCACCATCTACTGCAGTAATAATTGGCGAATTTAAATAGAAGAAGCCTTTTTCATTAAAGAAATTATGAGTGGCCATTGCAAGTGCGTGACGTACACGAAAAACTGCGCCAAAGAGATTTGTTCTAACTCTTAAGTGAGCAATGTCTCTTAAGTGTTCAAGAGAAGTTCCTTTCTTTTGAAGAGGATATGACTCATCAACTGCACCAATAATTTCACCAGTAACTGCTTGCATCTCAATTGTTTGATTCTTTCCTTGAGACTCAACAACCTTTCCTGTGATTGAAACACATGTTCCTGTTAGCATCGTTGATAGAGCTTCATAATTTTCAATATCAGCATCTGCAACAATTTGGAGTAGATCTTGAGAAGATCCATCATTAAGAACAATGAATGAAAACTTCTTAGACTTTCTAACTGAGCGAACCCAACCTTTAACTACTACTTCATTACCGATAAAATCACTTGAACGATCAAATAATTTCTTTAATTCAATACGCTTTAAATCTGTCATTTAATACCTTCTATAAAACTTCTTTTAAAATACTCTGAGTTGTTTCTTTTTCTAGTCTTGGACCATATTGAGTCACAAGTTTTGCTGAGCAAGAACAAGCAAGTGTTCCAGCTTGAGCGTAATTTAGGCCATTAGTAATCCCATAAAGGAATGCTCCAGCAAATAAGTCACCTGCACCATTTGTATCCATAGCTGTTACTTTTGGAGATGAAACGTTTAGACGCTCATTTCCATCAAATAAGTAAGCCCCTTTGGCCCCTGCAGTGATAGCAAATGTATGAGAAACTTCTTTAAGAGCATTGAAGGCATCATCTATATTATCTAATCCTGTGAACGACTTCGCTTCTTCTTCATTACAAAATAGAAGATCAAGTTTTTCACTACCGATCATTTTCTTGAAACCATCTTTAAAGAATCCAACAATACCTGGATCAGAAAAAGTTAATGCAACTTTAACATCATTTTTGCGTGCATAATCTCTTGCCGTTTCGCAAGCAGCAATGCCTGCAGCTCCAGTAACAAGGTAGCCTTCCATATATAGCCACTTACTTTCACCAAGACTAGCAAGGTCCAGTTGATCATCTGAATAAGTTGCAGTTGTTCCAAGGAAAGTATTCATTGTTCTTTCAGCATCATCTGAAATCATAACGAGACACTTTCCTGTTTCACCATCATATAGGCCTTGTTCAATATTAGACTTTACACCATTAGCAAGAAGATCATTCTTGTAGAACTCTCCTGTCTCATCATCTGCAACTTTACAAGAGTAGAAAGTCTTTGCTCCAAGCTGAGTCGCACCAATAATTGTATTTGCAGCAGAACCACCACATGCTCTGGAATGACCAACGTTATTACCACTTAAAGCTTTAAGAAGATGATCTTGTCTTTCCTTTTCAACAAGAGTCATAAGACCTTTTTCTATTAAGTGATCAGTTAAGAATTCATCACTAACTTTAAATTCCATATCAACAAGGGCATTTCCCATTCCATAAATATCGTACTTCTTCATATAAATTCCTTTATTATACTTCTCTTCTTTTAAATATTAATTCGTTACTAGCGTCATCAAATCCATCATATTGATATCCGGCCACATTAAACTTCTTGAGACCTTCAATATCTTTGACTTTATTTTCGATAATATAACGGGCCATCATTCCACGTGCTCTTTTAGCATTGAATGAGATCACTTTATATTTACCATTCTTCCAATCAAGAAAGCGTATATTTACTAATTCGGGAACTAGCTTATCTTTCTTCACACTTTTGAAATACTCTTCTGAAGCAAGGTTAACAAGGTACTTAGATTTATTCTTCTTAGCGTCTTCATTGATTTTTTCAACAATTTTATCGCCCCAGAAGTTATAGAGATTTGTTAATCCTTCTGCGTTGATACGTGTTCCCATCTCAAGTCGATAAGCTCTTAACTCATCAAGTGGTGCTAAAACACCATATAGACCAGATAAGATTTTTAAATGCTTTTGGGCGTAATTCAACTCACTTTTTTTGAATTCACTTGCATTTAGTCCCTGGTATGTATCGCCAGCAAAGCTAAAGACGGCCGCACCAAGATCATTTGTCTTCTTAAACTTTTTAAAACGCTCCACATTTAAATTAGCAAGATTGTCAGAGAGCTTCATCATTTTAGAAAGATCACTACTATCAAATTTTGCCATTTTCTTTGCCAACTCACTGGCCTCATCGATGAATGCAGGCGTTTGTAATTCGACACTATTTGCAAGCTCAATTTCTGAGTGGTCAAAATTAAGTTTTTTCGCAGGTGAGATAACAATATCCATGAATATCCTTTGAATAAAATTCGTAACTAAACGCTTGAAATGATAACAATAACTTTATCAAAAGACTATGATTTCTTAGGAGTATTTAAGGGATAAAATAACGTTCATAACGTGTGGATTTACCTGTATAGACAACTTTCTGACACCTAGAATCATCCGGTAGTTCTAAATTAGGTGCTTTCAATGGCCTCTTAAAACAAACCAACTTAAATTTCTTACATAATTCAGATAAAATAGTAGCTTGGTCTTGGTCACTTCCAACAAGTTCTTTGAATGTTTCCATTTCCTTACGGCTAAGGGCGCTCTTTGTTTTGGACTTACCTGATTCGTACATCGGATCATAAAAGCAGCGATCGTAGCCAGCTGGAATTTCACTAGAATAGGCCTGGCCATATTCTAGCCTCATCTGATTTTTAAAGGCTTGAGCAATCATTTCGTCGTCACTAGCACAGGCCTGCAAATAGGCCCATAATCCTAACGCAAAGACATATGGGTTTCTTTCAAAACATATTAAATTGCATTTAAAACTTAATAATAAACAAGCATCCTTTCCTGTCCCCATTGTTGCATCAATAATTTGATTATGTGCTAAATCATCACCCTTGAGTTTTAGAGCTCGAAAAAGAGGCTCCTTAGTAACTGCATAGCGTTTTTTAAGATGTGACTTTAATTCTTTGGCCCAATCCAGTGTTAGCTTAGATGATTTTTTCAAATCAATTAAACTTAACTGTTCACCATTAAAATCTAAATAATAAGAAACCTCATCAGTTAAGCTTGAACAAATCTCAAATTCGACACCAAAATCTCTTAACTGTTTGGCCCAAAGACCTAGTGCATCGTTCTGAGATTCTAATGATTTCATATTAATATCAATGCCATGAACAAGAATTTGAATAGGTGTTAGTTTTACGTCATTTTTCATATTAAAATCAAGTAGATGGCCTGTTGTTTCTATGTTATAAAATCATTCTTAATTGAGACACAATTTATAACACAATTGGAGAATGGATGTCACACACACAAGACGTTTCTAATGCAACAATCGATAAATTAGGATTTGATCCTAGAAGTTTGAAGGTAAACTCTCAGGATATAAACCGTGAGCTAGCAAAGAATTATATTAGCGCTAGTGATAACGACATAGAATCAATGTTAAAAGAGCTAGGTCTTAATTCTCTAGATGAGCTTTTTTCACATATCAAAGATGACGTTAAATTCTCTGAAAAGATCGCTTTAGAAAAGGGCCTTAACTACGACGAGCTAGTAGCAAATTTAGATACACTCTCTAAGAAAAATAACATCCCTACTAATTACTTAGGAGATGGACTACCACAATATAAGATTCACGATATTGTTCCTTACGTATGTAATATCCGCGGACTTACTACTGCCTACACTCCATATCAACCAGAAAGGTCTCAGGGAACACTTAATACTCTTTGGATCTATTCAAGTGCAATAACTGCACTAACTGGTTTTGAAGCAATTAACTCTTCTCTTTACGAAAGATCAACTTGCTTATTTGAAGCACTTAAAACAGGTGTTCGTTTAGCTAGAAAAAAAACAAAGGTTCTAGTAAGTGAGGCAATTTACCCACAAGACAGAAGTGTAATTGAAACAAATGCTGCACACACTGGATTAGAAATCTTATGGGCACCTATTAATAAAGAAAGTGGTCTTATTGATTTCGAAATTACAAAAGAGATCCTTACTACAAATAAAGACATCGCTGCATTTGCCTTTGGACAAGTAAACTCTCTTGGACTTTTAGAAGATGTCGATGCTCTAACAGATTTATGCCAAGAAAATGACGTGTCATCTATTGCAATTATTGATCCAATTCTTCTTGCAAACAAAGGACTTAAAAAACCAAGTGAGTACGGAAGTGACAAGTCAGGTGTCACAATGATTGTCGGTGAAGGCCAACACTTATGTCTTGATGCAAATTACGGAGGACCTGGTCTTGGTATTTTCGGTATTCGATTTAACGAAAAGAACAAGAATCAAATCCGTCAAACTGCTGGCCGCTATGTTGGTAATGCAGTTGATATGAATAATAAACAATGTCTAGCAATGGTTCTATCGACTCGTGAACAACATATTCGTCGAGAGAAGGCCACGAGCAATATTTGTTCTAACCAATCTTTTGTTGCAACAATTGCAGGAGCCGCCCTTCTTGCTCACGGTGATCAAGGGCTAGAAACGAAGCTTGGAATCTCAAGACAAAACACACAATACTTCCTTGCTAATATTTTACACCTTGATGGTGTTGAATTAGCTTTTAATGCGCCTTATTTCAATGAAGTCGTTTTAAAAATCAATAAGCCAGTAAAAGACTTCATCAACTCTAATGATGATATTGTTATAGGAAAAGATATCACTGGACGCCACGGCCTAGAAGGAAATCTATTAAAGATCTCATTTGGTGATCTTCATTCACAAGAAGATATCGACAAGCTTATTAACGTATTTAAAAATAATTTCACAGGTGATGAAAATGCAGATGTATTCATGCCTGATTTACCAGAAAAGTTCCTACGTACAGACGCACCAGGGATAGCTCAATTTACATTAGAAGAAGTAAAGGCCTTCTATGATAAATGTGGAGAGCTAAATGTATCTCCTGATGATGCGATCTATCCACTAGGTTCATGTACAATGAAGTATAACCCATACGTAAATGACTGGGCAGCAGGTCTAAAAGGCTTCACAATGGCCCACCCAGACCTAGACGATAAATACACTCAAGGAACTCTTGAGCTCCTTTATAATATTCAAGAAGACTTTAAGGCCATCACAGGACTACCAGGTGTTGTAACTCAAGCAGTTGCAGGAGCTCAAGGCGAGCTTGTTGGTATTAAAATGTTTCAAGCATACCATGCTGATAAAGGAAATGCGCAAACTAAGAATGTTATCTTAATACCAAAATCAGCGCATGGAACTAACCCAGCAACTGCTGCAGTGGCAGGATTCGTTCCTGGTAAAGAGGATGGAAAACAAGTCGGAATTATCACTCTTGATGCTGACCAAAGAGGTCAAATTGATCTTGAGCAATTAAAAGAGATTATTAAAACAGATGGTGATCGAATTGCCGGTATCATGGTTACAAATCCAAATACAGCAGGTGTTTTTGAAGAAAATTTCAAAGAAGTTGCAGACCTAATTCACTCAGTAGATGGGCTTGTCTATATGGATGGGGCCAACATGAATGCAATTGCAGGTATTGTCTCTCTAGAAAAGCTTGGTGTTGATGCTTGCCATAATAACCTACATAAAACTTGGACTATTCCACATGGTGGAGGTGGACCAGGTGATGCTATTGTAGCAGTAAGTGATAAACTCGTTGATTATATACCAGGTACTCAAGTTGAAAAACTTTCAGATGGAAGTTTCAAAAAAGTACGTGCAAAAAAATGCATCGGAGACTTTCACCGTCACGATGGAAATGTTGCCCACAAAGTTCGTGCATACACTTACCTTAAGGCCCTCGGTCAAGACGGCGTTGTTACGATGTCACAAATTGCAGTTTTAAGTGCAAGGTACTTATTTAATAAACTTAAAGATGTATATCCAATGCTACCTCTTGGTGCAGACAATACACCGAGAATGCATGAGTTTATTATTACATTAAGCGACGATATGTTTGCTCATATTGAAAAATCTGGGACACCAAAGAATCAAATCATTGCAAAGGTTGGAAAGCTATTTTTAGACTTCGGACTTCATGCTCCAACAGTTGCCTTCCCTGAAGTTTTTGGTTTAATGATCGAGCCAACTGAATCATTTACTAAAAAAGAACTAGATGAATTCTGTGATGTACTCATTGCAATCAAGAATGTTTTAAGCGATTCTCCAGAAGTTCTTCAAACAGCACCACACTTTACACCAATAAAGAAAGTTGATGAGGTATGGGCCAATAAGAATCTAAAATTCTACACAGAGCTTAAAGAATTGTGGGAGCTACCAAGTGACGAAGTTTCTCCTAAGCAATTAAGGCTGAATGATGCAATCGAAGTAGTTGAAATGATTAGAAAGAAACACAGAGAAATAAAAGAAGCATAGAAATAAAAAACGCCAGTCAGTGACTGGCGTTTATATATTGAAGTAGCAGGAATTGAAAAACATACGAATAATTCGAGAATAAACAACAACACGAAAATTAACACGAATTTGGGGAACAAAGAACAACAACACAACTTTATCGATATGTTTATTCATCAATCCCTGCTACATATGTCTGTGATTTATACGATGTGATTTTGGAAGTTACAACCTATCATTTTTGCACGTGTAAATATTACAAAGGGGTCTTGAACTGTTAAGCCTTGTTATTAACAAAGCTTAATTCAGATATAAGTGGCCCTTATAGATACGAAAGAAATTAAATAAAATACTAACTAAAAAGACAAGAAAGAAGTAACTATGGAAGATTTAAAAAGAGCAACATTTGCAATCATCTCTCACCCGGATGCCGGTAAGACAACAATGACAGAAAAGCTATTATGGTTTGGTCAAGTTGTAAGAAGCGCAGGGATGGTAAAAAGTAAGCAAGGTAATTATGCTAAATCTGACTGGATGGAGATGGAAAAAGAGCGTGGAATCTCTATTACTTCTTCAGTTATGTCATTCCCATATAATGAAAGGGCCATGCACCTACTCGATACTCCTGGTCACAAGGACTTCTCAGAAGATACTTATCGAACTCTTACAGCTGTTGAAAGTGTTCTTATGATGATTGATTCAGCAAAAGGGGTTGAAGCACAGACAAAGAAGCTAATGGAAGTCTGTCGAATGAGAGACACTCCTATTGTATCTTTTTGTAATAAGTTTGATCGTGATGCTCTTGACCCGTTTGAACTAATCGACGATGTGGAGAAAACATGCTCAATTCAATGTGTTCCAATGACTTGGCCAATCGGCTCAGGTGTTGAGTTTAAAGGTGTATACGATCTTCGCAATAAAACTATTATGAGTTTTAAAGATGCTAAAGATCCGTTTAGCCCAAATATTATCGATGCAAGCGATTTAAAAGCGGATCATATTAAAGAATTTGTAGGTGAAACTCTTCTTGAAAAACTTGAAGAAGACCTAATGATGATTGAAGAGTTAATGCCAGAATTTAACGAAGAAGAATTTCTAGCAGGTATCATGACTCCAATGTATTTTGGATCTGCCCTTAATAACTTTGGTGTTAAAGAAGTTCTTGATACTTTTTCAAAATTTGCTCCAGGTCCTGGAGAGCGTGAAGTTCTTAAGGCCCCATTTGAAAAAGAAGAAACACGTATGGTTGATCCAAGTGAAAAGAAGTTCACTGGATTTGTCTTTAAGATTCAAGCAAATATGGATAAGAAGCACCGTGATCGTGTTGCATTCATTAGAGTATGCTCTGGGCGATTCACAAGAGGACAAAAAGTTACTCTTGCAAGAACTGGCAAAGAGATAAAGATTGCAACTCCTCTTATGTTTCAAGCACAAGATAGAGAGATCACAGAGTATGCCATTCCTGGAGATATAATTGGAATCCACGACTCTGGAAAATTACAGATTGGTGATACATTCACTGAAGGTGAAATTATCCAATTTACAGGAATTCCAAGCTTTGCCCCAGAGATCTTTAAAAGAGTTTTATTAAAAGATCCAATGAAAGGAAAGCAGCTTGATAAGGGACTTCAACAACTTTCAGAAGAAGGCTCTGTTCAATTGTTTAAAAGACATAATTCAACTGAAAAGATTCTTGGTGCCGTAGGTGTTCTCCAATTTGAAGTTGTACAAAGAAGACTTGAGGATGAGTACAATGTAAAAGGAGAATATGAAGGTTTCCCTTATACAGGTATTCGCTGGGTTAAAATTCCAACAGAGAAGATGAAAGATGAATTTGTGTCGCGTTATTCTGCTAATATCGCCTACGATATAAAAGGACGTATATGCTTTATCTATCGCACGGAGTGGGATTTGAAGCTGGCCCAGGAAAAATTTGAAGAAGTGGAATTTTTCAAGACTAATGATTTTAAATAGTTAACTAAACTAAACTAAATATGTCTTGTAAATCAAATAAAAATTAACTATTATTATCTTCACCTTATTGAACAAAAAACAAGGTTAAGAGTATTGAAATTTTTATTTGTAGAAGATGAAGTAGAGTTAGTCGAATTATATCAATATATGTTTGATCGAATCGGCCTAGACTATGAAGTCGCCTATAATGGCGAAGAAGCACTTGAAAAAGTAAAGAATGGTCAATTCGACTTTATTTTCTCTGATATTCGTATGCCTAAAATGAATGGAATTGATTTTCTAAAGAATCTTATTTCAGAAGGTCTCAATTTCAAGAAGTTTGTTTTCGTTACGGCCCATCAAGAAGTCTCACTAGATGAGGTTAAGGAGATGGGAGCACACGACATACTCTATAAACCAATAAGACATCAAGTTTTCATGGATTATATTCAAGATTTACAAGCATAAAAAAGGGCCCTGCACGGGCCCTTTTTATTTATAGAATTTCATTGATTAATTCGTCACAACTATTGGTTCGAACAAACTCTCCAGGTAGCTCACGAGCTGGTACAATTTCTTGTCTCATTTCTTGAGCGGCCATAGCAGCTCTAATACGATGATCATTATTCATTGTATTTAGCTCATCTGCTGGACCTGGTGTCCACTGACGGCCAGTAGAGTTTAAAGCATTCTCTTCACTTCTAGCATCAACGGCCTGTCCCCAACCTCGTTGATGTGGATGAATCGCCATTTTCTCTTCAATATCTCTAAAGAAGACCTTCTGACTTTCAATTTGTGAAGTTGATAATCCTTCCATTGCAGCAGTTCTAAATTGATTTACATCAAGACCTAAGTCATCACAAAGTTTCTTTAAGTCATCTTCAACAGTTGCTGGAGATTTTACATAATCTAAGTGAGTTGTATTATCAACTTCGCCATCTAAAGGCTCAGTTGAATTAATTGCCTTATCAAGCATTGCACGAACTAGCTTAATTTGCATTGCTGATTCAGCAGCATCTCTTGGCGCATTAAACATTCTAAACTCAGCTTTTCTAATTTTCGGGTCAACTCTAAATGTTCTTCTCCAGTCTGTTGTCGGATTTGAAATATCGAAATCATCTGTTACAAACTCTTCAGGAATTACATCTTGGTAATAAGCTGAAACATCAAGTTGTAGGTAACGTGTCTTACGTCCAAAACGAGTGTTAAAGTATCTTTCATTATAAAGCAGTTTTTTAAGCTCTTCCTCTGTTCCGTTAAAGTCTTTTAGCGCATTCTTAAGGGTATCACTAATCTCTATTTGTTCAGAAGTGTGAGTACGATTAATATGCTGGAACATAAGTGAAATAATCCCTCTGTGCTCATGGAAGATCGTTAAAAATCTTGCAAGGGCCTTAGGGTTATCATCAAATGCAGCTAGGTCAATATTCACGTGACCACCACCGGCCATAATAGACGGTAGAACATTATTTTTCTCAAATGCTTTATAAACTGCACTTACTTCTTCAATTGTTGGTGTGAACTTTGGTGTAATAAGCTCTATCGTTCCACCACGTGGAGAATCTGCGATGATTTCACCTTCAGGAGTATACGAACGTCCAATACCGTCCCACTCAACTTGCCACTTACGACCTTTCGAGTCGCGAATAGCATAGGCTACATCTAAACCGTGGCCGTGCCCATCAACCTCTAGCTTAACAGGTGGCTCACCTTCTTCACCGCCAATCTGATCGTAAAGGTCCTTAGCAACTCTCTTAATAATTGCTTCTCTTTCTTGTGAAGATAGATCAATAATCGTTTGTACCCATGCACGTTTTCCATCTTCAAGTCTCTCTTTAGAAGTGATTGACTTAAGTCTTAATGGGAATTTACCTGAATATTCAATTCCTAGATCGATATCATTAACGTCAACTGGATTATTAACTCGGTTAGGAGCATCAACTTTGGCCTTAAAGTCCATTGTTAATTCGTTATAGTCCATATCTTTAGGACGCATATAGTTTTCAAGATCATCAATAAGCTTAGAAGCAGAAACCCATGTACGATTCATTTCACGAATTTCATTTTTCAATTGCGAAGGATCCATATCTGGGTCCATTAGAGCAACCTTTTGCGTATAATCCTTAACTAAGTTTTTAATAATCTCTCTTTTTGTATCACCGATGAAAGCAACACCTGGCTCAGTCCATCCCCAATACATGACTCGATAAGAGTCTTTTATTCCGGCCTTATTCATATTATCAAGGGCCTGCTTAACAACGTCTTGTTCAATTCCAAAACGCTCTGAAATACTCTGTGCAGTCTGAAACGATGAACTATTTAAATTATAATCAGCAATGTCTGCAATTCCACTAAAGTCATTAGCTGCAATTCTAGCGGCAAGTGTTGTTTGATAAAAACGAGCTGGTGCAAGATTCTTTGTCCCCGCTCTAAATTCAATACCTAGTCCGCCAGTATTTCTAACCCATGGTTTCCACTGATCATCAGGTCTAATTACACCGCGGCCACCATGATAGAGATTACTTAAGTTTGCTTCAGATTGAACACTTTTATAATTCGCAAATTCAATTCCAGAATTCCCTTTAATTCCGTTAAGAACAATATAAGACTGGACCATACGATAGAATTCAGAAAGTTTTCCTGTTTCTAATTCAGGGTGTTTTGCAAATACAATACGTTGGTGACCAGGAGCTTGGAATAATTTTATTTTTTTCTCTAATGTTTGAGGGTCACGAATAACCTGTGCTAGTGACTCTCTAAACCAAGCGACCATTTCCTCAAACTCACCATATGTGTTTTGAGCGTGGAAGTTGATTTCCCAACCACCACCTTGTCCACCACCATGTGCGTGGGCATCATTAATAAATTTTTCCGCCTTTCCAAAAACAGAAGTCCACTGAGAATAATCATATCTTTGTTTAAGAAATTTATCTGGAAGGCCAGGTAGATTTCCATTAAACATTTTCATTCTTACAGTAGGTTTAATAAATGAAAGAGGCTTATCCCCCATTTGATCAAAGAGGTTATTAAAAACTGTTTTTAGAGTATCTAAATTTGCCTCTTCAATATTTGTTGCCTTAAGTTCTGTAAGATCAAGTACCTTAGGGTTCCCCTCTAAATCTACAACATCTGAAGCAAGATCGATTTTCTTTCCTGTAAACATATCTTTATATGTACGATAACCATTAGCATCTTTGGCGTAATTAGAAAGAAAGTCACGATAGAACTCTTCTTGCTTTTCAGCACTTAAATTTCCAATTTTTGTTTTAATATAAGAAGTTGGTGGCGTCATTACACGTGTAAGTAAACTTGAAGATGCCTCTTTTTCTGCACCAAAAGTTACCCCACCAAGCATTCCAGGAAGAGTCTGACCATCGACAAGTGCTGCTTTTGCGCTATAGCTTGCCCCAGAATACTGGAGGTCTGCCCAGGCCTCATAGGCCGTTTTATAGTTACCATCTGATGATGGCGTACGATAATCACTATTTTTTACGTGGGAAATACCAAACCAAGCAGCAGTTCCAATCGCAACAGTTCCAAGAACTGGCAAATAGAGATCTTTAAATTTTTTGTTTGTTTTACTCATAGGTCATACCTTTTTGTATATTTAATAAAAATTAATTACTTAAAAAAACATTTCTTAGACTTAAGCTCTTCTATACTTGAAAGAGTCTCAGGAGTCTTATCACTCACCTTGTACAGTTCTTTAAAGAACGCATCTTCCCTTTGTGAAACAGGCTTATTGGCCGCTTCATCAATGGCCTTTGCAAGCTTTGCAGCTCTTTCAGGTGAAAACTTTCCATCAATAATCTTCCAAAATGAATTTTTAGCTCTTGGCCCGACCATTGTTACTTCTCTAGAATTACCTTTGCTAAATTTTGCAACGGCATTAAAGAATTCACGATACTCCTTCTTAGCTCTTTGCTCAGAGAAGCTTAAGAAAATTGCATATGATCTTCTTTCACTACTATTTAGATAGCGAGAAGCATCTTTGATATTATTGTTTCGTGATAATCTAGAAATGTATCTTGTAACTCCGGCAGGAGTTTTAGGTACTCTTTGAACAACTCTCATTAAGTTTGAATCAGCAACTTTCACAAGATTGTTACTAAAACCTAATGTTGCGAGTTCATCTGCTTTACAATACGAACAGTTAAGAACTTTTGCAGATTGCTCACCATATACTGAAGCAATATAAGCGAGATCATTTACAACATCTCTAAAAGTCTCACCTTCTACATCTTTATGAGACATCTTCAATGCTGCCATAACACGACCAATCTTTGCTTGGTCTTCTCTATTTGCACGATTTTTAATATCGGCCAGTGCGGTACTTAAGTCAGGATAACCATGCTTTAAGGAAACAACACTTGTACGAATAGAATCCTTTAATGTCGTTACCGATGCCCCTGAAACACCTTCTTTTACAATTTTTGATTTAATTGAAATAGGCTTTAAAAGCATTTCACCTAAAGTAAAAACACTGGCATTGGCCGATAACGTTATTGCAACTGAAGCGCAGAAAAGTAGCGCACTTTTGCCAAATAATTTCATTAATCTCTCCTCACTTATCAATAAATTTGATAAATAGCTAAAATATCATTCAACTTAACGGGTGAATTAACTGATAACTTGAGTCCAGTAATTGCTTTTTTTTCAAATTAGAGCATAATTTACGTAAATCTGAT